>JAKLHH010000086.1 GCA_022710245.1 Myxococcota bacterium | reverse complement strand
TGCTGACGCGGCTACGCCGGCTGGTGTGCTGCCCCGTGCCGCGGCGGTCCTGGAGCGCCTCCTCGTCGGGCGCCGGCAGGTCATCCCAGGGCGTCTCCAGGCCGGCCTCGCGCTGGGCGCGCAGGAGGTCGGTCTCGAGGTCCGCCATCGAGGGGTGGCGCGCGGCGGGATCCCGCTCGAGGGCGCGGTGCACGACCCGCTCGAGCGCGGCGGGCACCGCGCTCGCCCCGGCCCGGCTGCGCAGCGCCGGGGGCGCGCTTGCTGCCTGGGCGGCGATGAAGGTCTCCAGATCGGTGGCGGCGTAGGGCAGCTCGCCGCAGAGCGCCTCGTAGAGCATGGCGCCGAGGGCGTAGATGTCCATCGCCGGGGTGGGGCGCCCGCCGGCGACCTGCTCGGGCGCCATGTAGCCAGGCGTGCCGACGCGCTCGCCGGTCTCCTGGCTGGAGAAGGCCATCACGCCGAAGTCGAGCACCTTGACGAAGTCCTCGCGCCCGTCCTTCTGCACCAGCATGACGTTCTCGGGCTTCAGGTCGCGGTGCACGATCGCGTGCTGGTGCGCGGCCTGCAGCGCCCGCGCGATCTGGCGGAAGACGCCGATCGCCCGCGCCGGCGCGAGCGCGCCCTCCGCGGTGAGCACCTCGATCAGGCTGCGTCCGTCGAGGAGCTCCATGGCGAAGAAGAAGCGCCCGTCCTCGAGCTCGCCGAAGTCGACGACGTCGACGATGTTCGGGTGGCCCACGCGGCTGCAGGCGCGCGCCTCCATGCGGAACTGCGCGATCGCCTCCGCGCTGCCGGCGAGGCGCGGCGAGAGGATCTTGATGGCGACCTGCCGCTCGAGGTCGACGTGCTGGACGGCGCAGACCTCGGCCGAGGCGCCGCTGCCGAGGCGCCGGACCAGGCGGTAGCGGGTGCCCGGGAGGGTGTCGCCGGTGTGCAGCTCGCGCGTCTCGCGGAGCGGCCGCGAGACCTCGCGCGCGTGGCCGTAGGTGAGCGTGCGGCCGGGCACGGCCTCGCGCGGCTCGGTGCGGGCGCGCTTGAGCAGGTTGGTGGTGAGCTCCTCGGCGCGGCCGATCAGCCGGCCGCAGCGGCGCCAGAGGAGCTGCGAGAGCGCCGCGGAGCCGAAGCCGGGCGAGAGCCGGCGCAGCGCCTCGACCAGGCGGCGGCGCACCTCCTCGATGGCTGCCGGCCGCTGCTCGCGGTCGAGCGAGAGGAGCGCGTCGACGAGGCGGATGGTGTCGCCCGGCACGTCGCGCCGCGCGATCAGCGGCGCCTCCCAGCTGCCCTGCAGCACCTCCCGCACGTAGGCCTCGGGCTCGTCGGCGATCAGCCGCCGCCCCTCGAAGATCTCCCAGAGGACGACGCCCACCGCGAAGAGATCGCTGCGCAGGTCGAGCGGCTCCTTGCGGACCACCTCGGGGACCGCGTAGCCGGGGCTGCGGAAGAGGCGGCTCACCGACTGCTGCCCGAGGCGGAGCGCGCCGAAGGTGCCGAGGTCGACGACCTTGACCACGCCGTCGAAGGCGAGCATCAGCTCCAGCGCCCAGGGCGCGTCGGGCGGGAAGGTGGCGGCGGCGGCCTCCTCGCGGCGGCGCAGGTGGAGGTAGGAGATCGCCTCGCAGTACTCGAGGCCGACGAAGAGCGCCAGCTCCGGGGGTAGCGGCCCCTGGTCGGGCACCAGGGCGATCAGCTCGGGGAGCTCGATGCCGTCGATCGGCTCCATCGCCACGAAGGGCCAGTCCTCGACGGCGCCGACCTCGAGGATCTGGACCAGGTTGCCGTGGATCAGCCGCACCAGCAGCGAGGCGTCCTGGCGAAAGCGCTCGCCGAACTCGGGGAGCGCGGCGAGCTCGGGGAGGATGCGCTTGATCGCGCAGAGGCGCGGGTAGTCCCCGGTGGTCTGGGCGAGGAAGACCTCCGAGGTGCTCCCGCGCGCGAGCTGGTGGTGGAGCAGGTACGGTCCGAACAGCTCCGGCAGGCTCATCGGCACCTCCCTCCGCGGCACTCCGCGACTCGCCCGGGCGTCGACCGGCGCCCGGGGGACGGCAGAGGGTACCAGCAGCCGGCGTCCGCACCAACTTTGGCGGCGGCTCCGTGCTGCATCTGCAATTCCGGCCTTGTGGGTTCCAGATCAGGGCCGCGAGATCGCAGGGCGTGTGGGTTCCAGACCAGGGCCGCGAGATCGCAGGGACGAGGAGGCTGCTACGGCCGCACGATCAGGTGGTACTCGTGCGAGCGCTCGCTGCGCGAGACCGCGACCGCTGTCGTGGTGGTGGCGATCACCGTGGCGCCGACCAGCGCCCAGACCCACCAGCGCTTGTACCACTCCTCGGTCCGCTTCGGCGGCTCGGGGGGCTCGGCGCCGAGGAGCAGACCGAGGCTGCGGGCGACGACGCGCTCGGCCCGCTCTCCGGCCTCGAGCTGGGTCATCACCTGGCGGGCGAAGCTCGTGCCGCCGGACCGGTGCAGGCGCAGCGCCACGCGGCCGCGGCTGAGCGCGACCGCGAGCGTCCCCTCGCCGCGCGTCTCCTCGGTCAGCTGGCGAACGAAGGCGAGCTCGCGCGCCTCGCTCAGGCTCGCGCAGGCCACGGCGGTCGCGCCCCGGACCGAGGGCACGGCCACGCGGCAGCGCAGCGGGGAGGCCTCGAGGCGCAGCGAGCGCATCCCCTCGCCGCCGAGCGCCCGTCGCAGGCCGTCGCAGGCGGGCAGGCCCGGCGTGCAGCGCGCCTGCAGGGTCAGGTAGTGAGTCCCGGCCGCGACCCGGAAGCGGTCGCCGTCGAGGTCGGGGATGCGACCGTCGACGAGGAGGTCCTCGGCGCGGAGCGGCGGAGCCAGCTCGCAGCTCACGTCCTGGCGCGGCGCCGAGAGCGCGCCGCGGTGCGCCTCGATCAGCTCCGGCGGCAGGAGCTTCGGATCAGGCGCGGGGTTGGCCGGGAGCTGGGCGGCGCGCACGAACGAGCTCGCGGCCGTCTGCGGGTCGCCCGCGGCCCACTGGCAGGTGCCCAGCCAGAGGTTGATCTGGGCGAGGAGGGTGTGGGCCCGGGAGAGGAGCGCCGCGTCCGGATCAGCGAGGTTGCGGCCGAGCTCCTGCTCGGTGATGGAGAGGAGCGCCACGCACCCGGCGAAGTTGGTGCGGGTGTAGAGCTCGCGCGCCTGCTGCAGCGCGCGCGCCGCGCGGACCCGCGCCAGCGCCGCCGCCACGCGGGCCGGCGAGACGCGAGCCGTCGCGCTCTTGCCGAGCCCCGCCTCGAGCTGCGCGACCACCGCTGGCTCCGGGCAGGCCGGCCCGGCCATCAGCAACGCCAGGCCACGGCCGTCGGCCAGCGCGGGCGCGGGCAGGAGCAGCACGCCGGCGAGGGCCAGGATCGGAGCGGCGCCGCACAGGCGGGGCCATGGTGCGGAGCCGCCGCGACCCACGAGAGCGGCGCCGCACAGGCGTCGTGCGGAGCCGCCGCGACCCATAAATGGGGTAGAATGCCGGCGCGGACGCGACCGCTGCGAACCGGAATGAGCGAGGCCTTCGCCCATCGCTACAAGCTGCTCGAGCGCATCGCCATCGGCGGTACGGCCGAGGTCTTCCGCGCGCTCTTCCTCGCCGGCGACGGCGGCGAGCGGCCGGTGGTGATCAAGCGCATCCTGCCGCAGTTCGCCCGCGACGAGCGCTTCCGGCGGCTCTTCCACGAGGAGGCCTGCGTCGCGGTGACGATGAGCCACCCGAGCATCGTGCGCGTCCTCGATCACGGCGACCTCGGCCCGACCTGCTACATCGCGCTGGAGCTGGTCGAGGGCCGCGACCTCGGCTCGCTGCTCGCCGTGGGCGCGGCCGCGGGCCGATCGCCCACGCCGCGGCTCGCCGCCTACGTGGCCGCCCAGGTCGCCGACGCCCTGCAGTTCATCCATGACCAGAAGAGCTCCGAGGGGACGCCGCTGCAGATCATCCACCGCGACGTCTCACCACAGAACATTCTAGTGGCCTATCGCGGCGATGTGAAGCTGACTGACTTCGGCATCGCCAAGTCGGCGATCCGCCGCGAGCAGACCGTCGATGGGACGCTGCGAGGCAAGCTCGACTACATGTCCCCCGAGCAGGCGGTGGCCGGCAAGGTCGACCACCGCGCCGACATCTTCGCGCTCGGCTGCGTCCTCTATCAGATGCTGGAGGGCAAGCCCCCCTTCAGCGGCGAGCACGAGCTCGACACGCTCGAGCGCGTGCGTCAGGGGCGCATCGGCAAGCCGCCCGAGGAGCTCGACGCGCCTGCGCCGCTCCGGGCCGTCCTCGCGCGAGCGCTGGCGCGGGCGCCCGAGGACCGGTATCAGCACGCGGGCGAGATGGCGGCCGACCTGCACGCGTTCCTGGCGAGCCAGACCCCGGTCACCCCGGAGGAGCTCGGCCGCTGGGTGAGCGAGCTCGCGGCCGTGCCCGATCCCTCGGCGACGAGCCGCGTCGACGACGCCGTGCGCCAGCTGCTGGGAGGCGACGACGACGGCCACACCGCACCGGTCCCGCTGACCGCGGTCTTCGCCAGCTCCGGCGAGGCCGCGCCGGGCGGGCGCTCCCGGCAGCGGCCCGCGGCGGCCCGGTCCGGGCGGCCCCTGCAGCTCGTGCTGCTCGCGGTCGCCGGTCTCGGCCTCTGCGGCTGGCTGCTCTGGGCGCTCGGTCCGCGGCCACCCGCCGGGACCGACGCTGGCGCGGCTCCCGTTGATCGGCGCGCCAGCGGCGACGCTGGTGAGCCCGCCGACGCCGCGCCCGCCGACGCGGGCGTCACGCCTGGCAGCGGCACCGGCAGCGGCAGCGGCGCTGGCACCGGCACCGGCGCGAGCAGCACCGGCGAGACGCTGCTCGTGCGCTCGGCCCCGCCGGGAGCGACGGTGCTCGTCGACGGGCGCTCGCTCGGCCGCACCCCGCTCCGCGTCCCGCGGCGGCCGGAGCCCTTCACCCTCGAGCTGCAGCGCCCGGGCTTCCGCCCCTGGCGGCACCGCGCCCTGCCGGGCGAGGCCGAGGTGCGCGCGACCCTGACCCCGGCCGCGTCGACCGGCGGCCAGGCGACGTTGACGCTCAACACGCTGCCCTGGTCGCGCGTCCGCATCGACGGCAAGGCGGCCGGCAACACGCCGCTCCTCAAGCACTCGCTCCGGGCCGGAGCGCACCGGATCGACCTCCTCGCGCCCGACGGCGCGGTCCGCAAGACGCTGCGGGTCACGCTGCCCGCCGGCGAGCATCGCTCCTTCACCTTCGACTTCACGCGGTGAGAGATGGATCAGGTGATCAAGACGACCCGAGTGGTGGACGACCTCAAGCACCCCAAGCTGCTGCGGCGCAAGCTGCGCCTCGAGGTGCTGCACGGGCCCGACGCCGGCAAGCAGGCCAGCTTCGGCGCCGAGGAGGTGAACGTCGGCACGCAGCCCTCGAACGACCTCGTCCTCACCGACTCCTCGGTCTCGCGCTACCACCTGCGCATCGCCAGCGGGGCGAGCGGCTTCGTGGTGACGGACCTCGACAGCACCAACGGCAGCTTCATCGGCACGCTCCGCCTCCGCGAGGTCACCGTGGCGGGCGCGGTGGAGCTGAAGCTGGGCGACAGCCTCCTGCGCCTGACGCCGCTCGACGAGGAGATCGAGGTCCCGCTCCACGTCGACGAGCGCTACGGCGGCATGATGGGCCGCAGCCCGCAGATGCGCGCGCTCTTCGCGCAGCTCGGCAACGTCTCGGCGAGCGACTCGACGGTGCTGATCGAGGGCGAGACGGGCACCGGCAAGGAGCTCCTCGCCGAGGAGATCCACCGCACCAGCTCGCGCAAGGACGGCCCCTTCATCGTCCTCGACTGCGGGGCCATCCCGGAGCACCTGATGGAGAGCGAGCTCTTCGGCCACGTGCGCGGCTCGTTCACCGGCGCGACCGGCGACCGCACGGGAGCCTTCGAGCTGGCTCACCAGGGGACGCTCTTCCTCGACGAGATCGGCGAGCTCGCCGCGGTGTCGCAGCCGAAGCTGCTGCGCGCCCTCGAGAGCCGCCAGGTGAAGCCGGTCGGCGCTGGCCGCTACAAGCCGGCCAACGTGCGCATCATCGCCGCGACCAACCGCGACCTCCGCCTGGCGGTCAACGAGGGGACCTTCCGCGCCGACCTCTTCTACCGGCTCTCGGTGGTGCGCCTGCACCTGCCGTCGCTGCGTGAGCGCCCCGAGGACATCGAGCTCCTCGCCGTGATGTTCATGCGCGACTTCTGGCAGCGGATGTCGCCGGGGTCGGCGCCGCCGCCGCTCAGCCGCGACACGATCCAGCGGCTCGTCAGCCACCGCTGGCCGGGCAACATCCGCGAGCTGCGCAACTTCATCGAGCGGGTAGCCGTGATGGCGAGGAGCGGCGTCGTCGTCGAGCCCGACCTCGACCCGCCGCCGACCGGCGGCGCCGAGCCCGGGGTCGCGGCCCTGGTCGAGCTGCCGTACAAGGACGCGAAGATGCGCTGGGTCGATCAGTTCGAGGTCGCCTACGTGCGGGAGCTCCTGGCGCGCAGCAAGGGCAACGTGGCCGCGGCCGCGCGGCAGGCGGGGGTCGACCGGACCTACCTCTTCCGGCTGATCAGGAAGTACGGGATCGAGAAGTAGCCTCCCCTTCGTCCTCGGAGCGTCATCCGTTCGCCCGGCCCCGCTCCCGCCCCTGAAGTATCTCCGACTCCCGCGACGAAGGTCGACGATACTTCAGTCCCTGGACCGCGCTGTCGGGAGTGGGCTCCGAGTCCGCCGAGAATACACCTGAGGTTTCGTGAGTGGCGGCCCGGACGGGATCGCCCGACGGGCCGGAGGCCGCGGTTGCCCCTGAAGTATCTCCGACCCTCGCGACGAAGGTCGACGATACTTCAGTCGCTGGGCCGCGCCGTCGGGAGCGGGCTCCGACTCCGTCGAAGAAACGCCTGAGGTTTCGTGAGTGGCGGCCCGGATGGGATCGCCCGACGGGCCGGAGGCCGCGGTTGGCCCTGAAGTATCCCCGACCCTCGCGACGAAGGTCGACAATACTTCAGTCGCTGGGCCGCGCCGTCGGGAGCGGGCTCCGAGTCCGCCGAAGAAACGCTTGAGGTTTCGTGAGTGGCGGCCCGGACGGGATCGCCCGACGGGCCGGAGGCCGCGCTTGCCCCTGAAGTATCTCCGACCCTCGCGACGAAGGTCGACGATACGTCAGTCCCTCGACCGCGCCGTCCGGAGCGGGCTCCGAGTCCGCCGAAGACGTCAGGGGTAGCAGCGCGAGCGGGAGATGAGCGGGGCGTAGCAGCGCGAGCGGGAGATGAGCGGGGCGTAGCAGCGCGAGCGGGAGATGAGCGGCGTATCAGCGCGTACGTGAGCGCGAGCGTCGCGGCCGCAGCGCGAGGAGCAGGAGCGGCGCGAGCGGCGCGAGGAGCACGAGCCAGACCGGACCGCGCTCGCCCGGCGCGCCGAGGGCGCAGCCGCCGCCGCCCTGAGCGGGCTGCTCCGCCACCTTGGGCGTGCACGCGAACTTGTCGCCACCCGCTCCGACGCAGTCGTACTCGCCGGGGCACCCCGCCGCCGGATCGCAGAGCTGGGTGCAGTAGAGCGCGCCGCCGTCCCCCACGCAGAGCCCGCTGTCGCAGTCGCTGCCCGTCGTGCAGATCGCGCCCAGCGCGCCCTTCACGGTCGGGTTCGGCGTCCCCTCCTTGACGCAGGCGCCCCCGCCGCCCGCGGGCGTGCAAATGAAGCCGGCCGGGCAGGTGCCGGCCTTGTCCAGCACGCAGAGCTGGATGCAGACCATCGAGCCCCCGACCTTGGCGCAGATCGTCGACTCGCAGTCGCTGGAGACCGTGCACGCCTCGCCGAGCCCCTTCTTGGTCGGCGGCGGCGGCGGCGTGGGGGTGGTGGCCGGGATGCAGAGCCCGCCCGCGCTCGAGTTCGCGCACTCGTAGCCAGAGGGGCAGTCCTGCTTGGTCAGGTCGCACTTCTGCGAGCAGAGCGAGCCCTTGCCGGGCACCGAGACGCAGATCTGCGTCTTGCAGTCGGGGTTCGTCTGGCAGGGCTGCCCGAGGGTCTTGGTCCCCATCGAGGAGCTCCCGGGCAGGCAGGCCTTGCTGATGCCGCCGCCGCCGCTCACCGCCAGGCACTGGTCGCCGTTCGGGCAGGCCTGCGAGTCGCAGCCCTGCGAGCAGAAGGTGTTGCTCCCGTAGGCGACGCAGATCGTGCTGACGCACTCGGCGCTGTCCTGGCAGCTCGCGCCGTAGCCCTTCTGCGCGGCGTTGGCGACGCACTTCTGGTTCTGGCAGGTCTCGTTGGGCGCGCAGTCGCCCGGGCCGGTGCACTCGGGGGGCAGCGCGGTGCCGCTCGGGTAGATGGCGCAGACGCCCGCGATGTCATCCGAGGAGAGCGAGCGCTGCGAGGTGTTGCCCTGGCCCGTCGCGTAGAACATCGTCGCGTCCTGATAGGGGCTGTGGTCGAGCCCGAGCTGGTGGCCGATCTCGTGGGTCGCGACCGACTGCGCGTCGATGGCGTAGGCGGAGCCGGTCGCGCCCCAGGTGTAGTTCGGGTTGTAGACGGTGTCGGCGTCGATGATCTTGCCCGTCGAGGGGTCGTACATCGTCTGGGTGATGCCGAGCGCGTTGTTGTCGTAGCTGGAGGGCCAGGCGCTCATCCAGATGTGCGAGTTGATCTTGTCGCTCGTGTTCGACGCGGACTGGTTCACCACGCCCTGGTCCGAGACGCGGAACGCGGTGCAGCTCACCGTGCTCCAGGTGGTGTAGCCGGCGCGCACGGCGGCCTGCGTGGCCGTCGCCGAGAGCCCCGGCGCCGCCGCGCTGTGGATGTTGAACTTCATCGGCAGCGTGGGCCAGTAGAGCGACTTGCCGGTGCCGCTCGCGACCTCGCGGACGTAGGCGCCAGCGCCGCGCGGCGCGAGGGAGACGAGGGCGAGGAGCGCGAGCCCGAGGGTGACGCCTGGCTTCATCGCGCACCTCCCTGCAGCGCGGCCCGCACCTCGGCGAGCAACGCCGCGAGCGTCGGGTCAGGGCCGTGCGGGGCGTGGACCACCTGCATCTTGCCGGCGCCGTCGAAGACCGCCAGCCCGGCGTCGAGCTCGCGGTGCGCGCGCCGGGTCCCGGCGGCGTCGCGGTAGAGCCGGTACTTGCCCTGGCACATGCCGACGGCGAGGTGCCGCCCGCTCGCCTCGATGGGGCGGGTGAAGACCAGCACCTCCTCGTCGGCGGAGAAGCGCGCGACGCCCGCCACGCGCATCCCCACCTTGCCGGTCTCGCCGCCCGGCTGGCGGACGACGAGGGCAGCGCCGGTCGCGAGCGCGCCCTTCCACACCTCCGCGAGGCGGATCGTGGTGTCGGTCCAGGGGCGGCCTCCGTCGAGGACCACCCTCTGGGAGACGACCTTGCCGCGCGCGACGAGCTGGGCCTGGCGCGTGAGGTCGGCGGTGGTCAGCTTGAGGAGCACCGTCGCGTGCGCGGTCGCGGGCAGCAGCAGGAACAGGGTGAGGAGCGAGAGGCGATGCAGCATGAGGACCTCCGGGGGCGACTGCTCCCAGGATGGGAACCCCAAATCATCGCACTTGGCAAGCCCTCCGCAAGGCCGCCCGAGGGTGCTCAGCCCTCCAGCGCGGGGCGCGCGGGCTCCTCCAGGCACCAGGCGAGGAGGCCGATCAGGTCCACCACCTCGACCTCGCGCCCGGAGCGCGAGAGGGTGTGCTTGCAGGTCGGGCAGGCGGTGACCACCAGCGGCACGTCGAAGAGCTCGGCCTCGGAGACGCGGCGCTCGGCCTGCCCCCGCGTCGCGGCCGGGAAGGTGTGGGGGACCAGCCCGCCGCCCCCGCAGCACTCGCCCTCCTCGCGGGAGTAGAAGAACTCGCGGAGCGAGTCGACGCAGCGCGCGAGGAGCCGGCGCGGCGGGTCGTAGACCCCGAGGTAGCGGCCGAGGTAGCAGGGGTCGTGATAGAAGGCGGCCTCGCGACGCCGCTCCACGCGCAGGCGCTCGGCGTGGACGTAGAGGAACTCGGTGAGGTGCAGCACCTCGGTCTGCAGGCGGAACCCCTCGGCCGGGAGCCGCTCGCGCAGGAGGTGGGTGCAGGCCGGGCAGCCGACGACCACCGTCGAGAAGCGGGCCAGGCTCTGCACCATCTGCTCGGCCACGAAGCGCGCCGCGTCGGTGAAGCCGCCCGACCAGAGGGGGTAGCCGGCGCAGACCTGCGGCACCGAGGTGAGGCGCACGAAGTTGAGCCCCAGGTGATCGAAGACGCGGAACGCCGCGCGGATGTCCTCCACGCCGTGGGCGATCGCGTCGCAGCCGGGGAAGTAGCCGACCCGGGCCTCCTCGGCGAAGAGCTGCGGCGAGAACTCGGCGTGGAGCTTGGCCAGCAGGCGCGCGCCGCGCTCGCGGAAGCGTTGCGGCAGCTGCGCGAGCGCCGGGTGTTGCAGGCGCCGCTCCTCGGCCCAGGCCCGGCCGCGCTCCAGCGTCAGCGCCGGGACGTTGCCGTGCAGGCAGTACTGCGTGCAGAGCCGGCAGGAGGTGCAGCCGTAGAGCGCCGCAGCGTGGTCCGCGTCCCAGCCGACCGCCTCCTTCCGCAGCATGTTCATCAGCTGCATCTTGGCCTGCGGGATCAGCGTCTCCACCCCGAGCGCGTTGGAGACCGGGCAGGTGTGGCGGCACATCTTCGGGCAGTAGGTGCAGTACTCGAGCTCGCGGACGGTGCGTTCCATCACCCCTCCATCACGACGAGGGTGCCCTGGGGGTCGAGCCGGCCGCGGAGCTCGTCGAGGAGCGGCGGGAAGAGCGGCCGGAGCGGATCGAGGCCGGCGTCGAGGAGGCCGCTGGCGAGCGCCTCGCGGCCCGCCTCGCCGCTCGGCGCGCAGAGCCAGAGCGTGACGCCCTGGGGCGTGACCTGGTCGAGCCAGACGTGCTGGGCGCGGCTCCGCAGCACGCCGGCGACGCTCTCGAGCGCCTCTGCGAGGCGCGACCAGGCGACGCGCGCGCCGACCCGCGCCGTCTCCTCGCAGGCGGCCCTGAGGACGCCGCGCCGCTCCCACCAGCGGCTCGCCAAAGGCTGCGGGAGCTCGCTGCCGCCCGCCTCGCCGAGGAGCGCGTCGACCAGCGTGTGCTCGCGCGCGACGAGCGGCGAGGGCCCCCAGAGGACGAGGAGGCAGGCCGCCGCGGGCGCGAGCCCCTCGCCCAGCTCCTCGCGCGAGAGCCTGGCGCCGAGCACGCGGAGCGCCGCCGGCCGCACCTCCCGCTCGAGGAGCAGCCGCGCCGCCCCGCCCGCCGCGGCGAGCCCGGGGAGCGCGAAGGCGAGCGGGAGCACCTGCTCGGGGAGCCGGTGCACGCGGAGCACCGCCGAGGTGATGACGCCGAGCCCGCCGCGACTGCCGAGGTAGAGGCGCGCCACGTCGGGGCCGGTCGCCCGGCGCGGCGCCACGCGCGTGTGCAGCGTGGAGCCGTCCGCGTGGGCCACCGAGACCCCGAAGCAGGCGTCCAGGAGCGGGCCCGCGAGCGGTGAGCACGCCGAGGCGGGCGGCGCCGCGAGGAGCCCGCCGAGCGTGGAGCCGAAGATCTCCGGCGGGTAGGGCCCCACCGTCAGCCCCTGGCGCCGCAGGGCCTCCTCGAGGTGCTCCATCTTGATCCCGGTCTGGGTGTGCACCGTCAGCGAGACCTCATCCACGTCGAGGATGTTGGTCAGGCGCCGCGTGTCGAGCGCGACGCGCGGGCGGTCGTCCTTCACCGGCCAGTGCCGCACGACGCGCGTGCCGTGCCCGGTGACCCCGACGGAGATGCCGAGCTCGGTGCAGGCCCTGAGCACCGCCGCCACCTCGGAGGGCGAGCCCGGCCAGACCACCGCGAAGGGCTCCAGGTGGCCGAGCGCGTCGACGTCGGCGGGCGCGCTGGAGAGGTGCGTGGCGCCGACGATGTCCGCCAGCTGGGAGGTGATCGCCTCGATCCGCTCGCTCGCGCTCATAGGCCCATCTTCCCCGGGTTGAGGATCCCGTCGGGGTCCATCACGGCCTTCAGCTGCCGGTAGACGGCGAGCGCCGCCCCGTGCTCCTCGGCCATGAAGGAGGCCTTGCTCAGGCCCACCCCGTGGTGGTGGCTGATGGTGCCGCCCGCCTTCAGCACCGCGGTCAGCCCGCGCCGCCAGATCTCGTCGTAGAGGCTGTCCGAGCGCGCGCGCCCCTCGGCGCCCGCCGCGAAGGTGAAGTAGATCGAGCAGCCCTCCGGGTAGGCGTGCGAGAAGTGCGCGAGCACGAGCGCGAGCGAGGAGATCGCCTCGCGCACGGACGCGTAGAGCGGCAGCAGGCGGTCCCAGGTGGTGGCGACCTCCATGGTGTCGACGAAGCCGCCGCCGGTGTAGGCCGGGCTCATCTTGTAGGAGACCGCGTAGCGCTTCGACCACCAGGCGAGCCCCGGCCCCTCGCCGAGGTCGCGCCCGCCGGCGGCGGTGAGCTCGGCGTGGCAGAGCTCGGCCTCCACCTCGACCAGCGAGGGCTCGCCCTCGAAGCCGACGATGGCCAGGCAGCCGCCGGCGACGCGCGGCAGGAGCGCCTCGGCGACGCCGCTGAGGAGCCCCGCGTGCGCCATCGCCGCGCCCATCAGCGTGAGCTGCGCGTCGAGGAGCAGGCCCTCGCTCCGGCGGTGGAGGAAGCGCGCGAGGTTCTCCAGGAGGCCAGTCTTCTTCTTCGCCTGCCCCGAGGAGCGCGCGAGGAGGCTGTCGGCCTCGTCGTAGAGCCGCAGCACCGAAGGCCGCAGCCCGCGCTGCATCACCCGGCGGAAGCCGTCGCAGCCCGCCGCCACGCGCGGGAACTGGTAGCCGCGGAAGATGCGCCGCTCGGGGAGCCGGTGCAGGCGCAGGTCCGCCTCGGTGATGACGCCGAGCGT
>JAKLHH010000859.1 GCA_022710245.1 Myxococcota bacterium | reverse complement strand
CCAGCGTGATTCCCGGCAGTTGCCGGCTGGCATGTCGCTTGTAACTCACCCGAGCAGGAGCAGCAGCGGCGACCGAGCAGCAAGGAGCGAGTCATGCGAGAGCTAGCGACCTACGAGATCCTCGACGGAAGAGCGTGCGCCGCCCTCGAGCGCATGAAGGCGCGGGTGGCCCGGCGCCCGGGCCGCTGGCGGAGGCGGATGTCGGCCGAGCCGCCCCCCGCGGCCGCCGCGGGCCTGCTGGCTGACGTCAGCGCGGCTCAGCGCGTGGCAGCCTGAGCCCGCCGGCGGGGCCGAACCACTCGGGGACCGGCAGCCACGGCGCCCACTCGTGGGCACGCGCGAGGGCCCGGAGCGCGCCGCGGCGGTCGCCGGTCTGGAGGAGGCCCCGCGCCAGCGTGCGCCACGTCTCGGCGTAGCGCTCGAGGAGGGTCGTGGCCCAAAGGTCGGTCTCCCGCTCCGGCCGCCGCCCGCGGTCGGAGAAGCCGCGGAAGAGCCGCTCGTTCCACGCGAGCACCTCGGCGGGGCTCGGCGTGGGCGCGCCGGGAGGGAGCAGCCGGATCAGCGGCCCGACGGGATAGCCCGCGAAGGCGCTGACCACCTTCTGGTTGTAGACGGTCGCGAGGTAGACGGGCACGCCGCGCCGGAGCTCGCGCGAGATGAGGCTCAGCGTGTCGATCCGACGCCCGGAGAACTCGTAGGAGAGGTCCGGTCGCTCTCGCCGCTTCTGCGCGACGTACCAGGCGTGGGCGAGCAGCTTCACGTTGATGAACTGCACGTCCCGGCGGAGCCCGAGCACCTCCTGCGCGTAGAGGATGCTGAAGGTCTCGGCGTCACCGAGCCCGAGGACGAGCCCGCCGCGCTCCACGGTGGAGAGGAGGTTCCGCGCGTAGTCCTCGACGGCGCAGGTGCGGCTCGCGTCCGCGCGCGGGTAGGACCCCAGCGCGGCGACCCCGATCAGGGCGAGCACCGCGATGCGCCAGAGCGTGATCCGGCGCTGGCGCTCCACGGCCGCCACGCCCTGGCCCGGGCTGGCTGGTCGCGACGGCTCCGCGCCATCGCCCTCTGCGGTGTGCGGCGCCGCTCCGAGCAGCTGCGCTTCGAGGGCCGCGAGGCCGATCCCCAGGCAGACCGCGAGGAGCGCGTTCGGCAGCAGGTGAAAGCGCTCGACCTCCTGGGCGCCGGTGCCCGTCGGCGGCACGTTGAAGAGGAGCAGGAGCGCCGGGCCCGCGAGGAGCGGCAGCAGCGCGACGACCGCCGAGAGGTCCCGCCGCAGCCGGCCCTCGAGCGGCTGCCCGAGCCGGCGCCCCGCGGCGCGCGCGAGGAGGACCGCGACGCCGAAGAGCGCTGGCAGCCAGAGGAGCCAGGCGGTCTGCGACGGGAGCTGCTTGAGGAAGAAGCCGACGTTGGCGAGCCCCGCCGTCCCGTCGCGCACGGTCAGCGTGAAGGTGCCGTAGTCCCGCCGCAGCAGGTGGTGCCAGAGCCCGCTCCAGCTCGAGGTGTCGCCCCAGCGAGGGACGCGCGCCGGGCTGGCGAGGAGCAGGTGGAGGTACGGCAGCAGGCCGACCCCGAGCCCGAGCAGCGCCAGCCCCGCGCGCCCCGCCGCCTGCCCGAGAGAGCGGAAGGGGAGCAGCACGGCGAGCGCCACCGCGGGCGCGACCACGATCGCGGTGTGGTTGTGGCTGAGCCCGAGCCCGACCAGGAGCCCCGCCACACCCGACCAGAGGAGGTGCGCGCCGGGTCGCTCCGCCTGACCACAGCGGACCGCCGCGTAGAGCGCGCCGAGCGCGAGCGCGCCGGTGCCGGCGAAGACCTCGGCGACGGAGGCCTGGCGCCAGAAGACGCTCCCGGTCGCCAGCGTGAGGGCCGCCGCCGCGCCGGCCCAGCGGTTGCCGGTCACCCGCGCGATTACGCCCTGCAGCGCGAGCAGCGCGGTCAGCGCGGCGAGCAGGCTGAGCAGCGCCAGGCGGCCGGCCGGCGTCGAGAGCGGGAGCTTGCAGAGCGCGCCGCCGACCAGCGTGTAGAGCGGGTAGCCAGGCGGGTGCGCCACGCCGCCGTTGCAGGCCACCGCGATCAGCTCGCCGCTGTCGGCGACCTGCACCGCGTCGCCGAGGGTGCTGGCGAAGAGCACGCCGCCCACCGCGAGCACCGCGAGCGGCGCCAGCAGCTCCGAGCGCGCCACGCTCAGGACCTCAGGCGGCGCAGCAGGACCGCCACCGCGACGAGCTGGATCAGCGTGTTCAGCGCCTCGGTGCCGAGCGACGAGAGCCCGGCGCCCGTCGGTCCCAGCCGCGGCACCAGCGCCAGCGCCAGCGCGAGGTACGTGCAGAGGTTCACCGCGGCGAACCCGGTGACGTAGTGGTACTTGCCGAAGGAGTTGATGGTCGCCGTGGAGAGCTGGTTCTGGAACATGAACGCCGTCGCCCAGGAGAGGGCGATCAGCGCGCCGCGCGCCGCGATGTACTCGGGGTTGATCAGCCGCAGGAGGTGGCCGCCGAGGAGCGTCAGCAGCACGGCGACCGCCGCCGAGAGCAGCGCCGAGCGCACCGAGTAGAGCGCGAACCGCCGCCGCAGCTCGGCCCCCTTGCCCCCCTCGGCCAGTCGCGAGAGCACCGGGAACGCGCTCATCGAGAGGGCGCCGGCGATGGCGAGCAGCGGCTCGCTGACCTTGATCGCGATGTAGTAGTGGCCGACCGCCGCGAGGTGCCCGTAGTGCTCGAGGAGGAAGACGCCGAGCCGCGAGTAGGCGACCACGATCAGCATCAGCAGGCCGACCGGGACGCCCTGCCGGAAGATCGTCCCCAGCAGCTTGCGGTCGAGCCCGCCGGCCGGCGGCTCGCCGTCCGGGCGCCAGGTGAGGCGCGCCGCGACCATGGTCAGCGCCAGCGCGAGCACCTCGTAGCCGAAGTAGATGACGATGAAGCCGGCCACCCCGAGGCCAGCCGCGATGGCCGCGTAGATGGCGCCGAGGTAGAGCACGCCGCTCGCGAACTGCACCGGGATCAGCCGCTCCATCCGGTGCTCCGCCTGGAAGCGCACGGTGACGCTGTTCAGGTAGCCCACGGGGAAGAGCCCCACCGCGAGGAGCAGGAGGAGCCCGCGGTACTCGGCGAAGCGGGGCACGAAGAGCGAGAGCACCGCGACCGCCACCGCTCCGCCGATGGAGAGGAGGGTCTTGAGCAGGATCAGGTGGCGGAGGATGGCCCGCGGCGTGTGGTGACGGACCGCCATCAGCCGCAGCGCGACCACGTCGAGGCCGAAGTTGGTGAGGACGCGGAAGACCTCCATCGAGGAGATCAGGTAGCCGTAGAGCCCCCAGCCCTCCTCCCCGAGGTAGGCCGCCTGCTTGAGCGCGGCGAGGATGAGGAAGGCGTCCGAGGCGACGCGAGCGGCGATGGTGGAGACGGTGTTGAGGAAGACCCGCTCGCGGGGCGCGACGGCGGTGGGTTCGGGGCTCGGCGGCGCCTCGCTCACGCGGGCCTATCTCCGACCACCACCGAGTCCCTGCCCGCCAGCGCGCCGAGGCCGTGACGCAGGAGGTGGCGCGTCAGCTGCCCGAGGTCGCCCGGGAAGCGGAGCGCGCTGTGGCGGTCGTCGAAGGAGGCGGCGATCTGCAGCCCGGCGCCCTCCATCATCGCCTCCAGCAGCGCGCGCGGGTAGGGGCGCTGGTGGGTCGGATCCAGCCAGAACACCTCGCTCCAGACCGAGGGGTTGGCGACGTTGGGCGTGACCACGACCAGGCGTCCGCCCGGCGCCAGGACCGACGCGGCGCCGGCGATCAGTCGCGCGCCGTCCGGGCCCGTCAGGTGCTCGACCAGGTGCGAGCAGAAGACGCCGCCGTAGCGGGTGCCCAGCGCGGCCTGCTCCTCGAGGTAGGCGAGCACCTCGCCGAGCTCCGCGGAGAGCCCGCGGCGCTGGCAGTCGATCACCACCTCGGGGCTCGCGTCGACGCCCCGCCCCTCGATGCCCGCCTCCTGCAGCAGCTCGAGGAAGATCCCGCGACCGCAGCCGAGGTCGAGGACCGAGGAGGCGCCCGCGCGCTGGAAGAGGCGCACGTGGTGGCGCTGGATCCGCGCCACGTGCTCGCGGTTGGCGAAGCGGTAGAGGAGCTGCGAGAGGAGGTCGCGCGCCTGCTTC
Organism: Myxococcota bacterium; assembly: GCA_022710245.1. Next base: position 178 of record JAKLHH010000859.1, on the reverse strand, counting down.
ATGGGCTGGTGGTGCGAGGACACGCCCGCTTCTACCACGGCGCGGCGCGAGGTCGCAACGGGGCCCGGGGGTGTGATCCACGATGATCGCTAGGCATCTGCGAACGGGGGATGAGGCGGCGCGTGGGGGGCGAAGGTGCTTGCTCCCGTCGCAGCGGGGGTCGATCCTACGCTCCACG
>JAKLHH010000858.1 GCA_022710245.1 Myxococcota bacterium | reverse complement strand
CGGCGGGGCTCATCCTCGAGGAGCTCCACTACCGCGACTTCGTGGCCCGCGGCGAGCGCGGCCTCGAGGAGCTGGTCCACCCGATCGCCGAGTTCCTGGTCCCCATCTTCTTCGTGCTGATGGGGATGCGCACGGACCTCCGCGCCTTCGTCAGCCCCGCCGTCCTCGGGCTCGCCGGCGCGCTCTGCGTGGCGGCCGTGGCGGGCAAGCAGCTCTGCTCGCTCGGCGTCCTCGGCGGCGGCCTCGATCGGCTCTCGGTGGGGATCGGGATGATCCCGCGCGGAGAGGTCGGGCTCATCTTCGCCAGCATCGGGGCCTCGCTCTCCCTCGGGGGCAAGCCGGTGCTCTCGCCGGCGGTCTACTCGGCGGTGGTGGTGATGGTCATCGTCACCACCGTGGTGACCCCGCCGGCGCTGAAGTGGAGCCTCGGGCGCGCGGCCCGGCGCAGGCCGCCGGTCACGGCGGAGGAGGCGCCGTGATCAGCGCCGCGCGGCGGCGATCGCCGCCTTGACCACCGCGCGGACCTCGTCGATGGTCCACGGCTTGCGAAGGACGCGGTGAGCGACGCCCGACGCGACGAGCTGCGTCGCCTCCCACGGGTCGAGGGCGCCGGAGGTGAGGATGCGCGCGCAGCGGGGGTAGTGCTGCGCGACCGCGCGGAGCACGAGGTCGCCGCAGGGCCGGCGATAGAGGTCGAGCTCGACGATGACCGCGTCGGGTGGGGGCGCGTCTGGGCCGAGGTCCGCAACCTCTGCCAGCACCCCCTCGAACCCGCCCCACCCCAGAGCGCGCACAAGCGCCCTGGCCACGAGGGGGTCGTCATCGATGATGATGACGCGCACGTCCGTTCGCGATCGAGCTTCAGTGAATAATGGAACGCCGGCTCCGGATTAGCAACTTCGGCTCGGAGGAAGGTGCCGCTGGACGCTGCGCTGGCACGCCGTGGTAGCTCGCGCCGAGCTCCAACCATGGCGCCTCCGTCCCCGAGATCTGCGTCGAGCGCATAGACTCGGGACCGGCGGATCAGCCCCTGCGGCGCGACTCGCCCTCCTCCAGCCCCACGATGACCCGCAGTGGCTCCTTGATGGTGTCGCGAGCGAAGTTCCGCGCCCGCTCGAGGAAGCTCGCGGTCACGCGGAAGCCGCGCGTAACGAGGAGCAGTCCGGTCGTGGTGCGCACGTCCTCGGCAAAGACCATCCCCTCGCTCAGCGCACGCAGCCCGAGCTCGCGGACCTGCTGCGGAGCCGCCGCGCCGCGCACGTCTGCGAGCGCCTCGAGGAGCGCCTCATCGTAGAGGCCACGGCCACGCAGGGTGTCGAGCGCGATCGGTGCCGGCAGGCCGCGCGACTCGAGCGCGTCGAGGTCGACAGCGAGCCGGAGGATGCCAGCCTCCCGCTCATGGGACTCGGCGGTCAAGGGCTGGCGCCTCGGCCGCGCCGCCGCCAGCTCCAGGATGGCTCGCACCGGCTCGAGCCGCGGGATGTGCGCGAGGAGCGACTCGGTCACCGCTGGCACCCGCCCTAGCATCGCTGCCTCCACGGGCAGCATCGGCTCGCCGGCCTGGTGCTTGCGTACGACCTCGTCAGGGAGCGTGACCGAGCCGAGCTGCGAGAGCATCGCCGCGGCCTCCAGCGCCCAGCTCGTCAGGCCGAGGCGCGCGGCCAGCTGCCTCACGACCCCGCGCACCCGCGTCGCCTGACCGAAGGCGAGCGGGCTCGTCAGCGAGAGGAGCTCCGTCAGCGTCTTGATCGCGCCAAGGAGGGTCTGCTCGAGGAGCACGCGCTCGGCGGTCAGCAGGCGGTGCTGCCCGGCGGCGGCCTCGAGGGCCAGGCGCAGCTCCTCGGGGGGACAGGGCTTGGTGAGGAAGCGGAAGATCTGACCCTGGTTCACCGCGGCGATCGCGGCGCGGACGTCCACCTCGCCGGTGAGGAGGAGCCGCACCGTGTCAGGAGCCAGCTCGCGCACCCTGCCGAGGAAGGTGGCGCCGTCCATCCCCGGCATCCGCATGTCGGAGAGGACGACCGGGAAGGGGCCCTTCACGCGCAGCACCTCGAGCCCCTCCTCGCCGCTCAGGGCCGGCGTCAGCTCGAAGCCGCGGCGGAGCTGCAGCGCCAGGCCCTGCAGCACGCGCGGCTCGTCGTCGACGCAGAGCACCCGGATCGCTTCCATGGCTCCTCCTCCAGCGCTCAGCGCTCCGCCGCGCCGAGCTGCTCCCTCGCGAGCTCCCGCCACCCGGCGAGCTCCGCGGTGGCACCCACCGCGGCCAGGTACCCGAGGTCGATCGCGTCCGGCCCGGCGCCCACGGTCGCGCCGGGCCGGGTCTCGTGCACCAGCGCGTCCGCCACGTGGACCGCCCCCACCAGCCCGAGAGCCGCGCAGGCGACCCGCGCCGGCGCGTGGTGGCTGGCGACCGCCTCGATGATCGGGTAGGGCAGGCCCCAGAGCCCGAGGAGGTAGCCGCCGACCTCGGCGTGGGTCGTCCCCAGGACCTCTGCCTCGGCGACCTGCAGCGGACAGCGCTCGGCGGCCGCGCGCACGAGCGCGGCCTGGCACTGGTCGGGCAGCTCGGCGAGCAGGACCAGCCTGCCGAGGTCGTGGAGCAGGCCGGCGACGAAGCCGTCCTCACGCTGCGGTCGCTCGACCAGGGCGGCGGCGAGGCGCCCGACCGCCAGCGCGTGCGCCTGCAGCGCCTCCAGCTCGAGCGCAGGGAGCCCGCGGACCGCGTGGTCCTCGAAGATCTCGACCGCGAGGACGATCTGCTTGAGGGCGTTGAAGCCGAGGTAGCGGACCGCCTCCTCGATGCGGGAGATGCTGCGCGAGAGCCGGAAGAAGGCCGAGTTGACGATCTGCAGGGTCTTGGCGCAGATCGCCATGTCCTGCTCGACGACGCGGGCGAGCTCCTCCGCCTGGACGGACTCCCGCGCGAGCGCGGCGACGAGCTGCTGGTAGACCCGAGGCAGCGACGGCAGCCGCTCGATGCGGCCGACCACCCGCCGCACCGACTCGTCACCGATCACGGCCTGGAGCGCGCAGGCACGCTCGATCACCTCCTCGATGACGCCGGCCTCGCTCGGCTTGGTGAGGAACTGGTGCGCGACCGGCACAGCGCGGAGCGCGGTCTCCAGCTCGGCGTGCCCGGAGAGGACGATGCGAACGACGCGTGGGTGCTCCTCCTGCACACGGCGAAGCAGCGCGGCCCCGTCCATCTGCGGCATCCGCATGTCGGAGACGATGACGTCCACCGCCTCGCGCGCGAGGAGCTCGAGCGCCTCGGGCCCGCTCTGCACGAAGCGGAGCTCCCAGCGCGCCCGCTGGCGGTGCAGGCGGTGGCGCAGCCCCTCGAGGACCTGCGGCTCGTCGTCGACGAAGAGGATCCGGCGCTTCATGAACCACGCACCGCCTGAGGCGGCTTGCCCGCGATGGGGAGGCGCACGCTGAAGGTCGTGCCCACGCCGGGCGTGCTGCGGAAGCTGAGCGCGCCGCCGTGCCGCTCGACGACGATCGCCCGCGCGATCGCCAGGCCCTGGCCGGTCCCCTTGCCGACCGGCTTGGTGGTGAAGAAGGGGTCGAAGATCCGCTCGCGGATCGCCTCCGGGATGCCCGCGCCGCTGTCCGCGATCTCGACGCAGGCGAGGTCGCCCTCGCGCCGCGTGCTGACCTCGATCAGTCCGCGAGCGCCGCTCTCGCCGACCTTCTCCGCGATGGCGTGCGCGGCGTTGACGATCAGGTTCAGAAAGACCTGGTTGAGGTCGCCGAGGTGGCAGACGACGGGAGGCAGCTCGCCGAGGGAGAGGTCGACGTCGGCCACGTACTTGTACTCGTGCCGCGCCACGGTGAGCGTGCTCTCCAGGGCCCGGTTGAGGTCGGCCGGGCTCTGCTCGCGCTGGTCCGGGTGCGCGAGCTCCTTCATCGCCTGCACGATCCGGGTGACGCGGGCGATCCCGTCGAAGCAGCGCTCGAGGGCGCCCGGAGCCTGCTCGAGCAGGTAGTCGACGTCGAGCTCCTCCTCGCGCGCGCGGAGCGGCGCCGCGGCCTCGCCGGGGAGGCCGGCGACGGCCTGCCGGTACGCGGGGGAGAGCGCCGCGAAGGCCTCCACCACCTCCTTGAGGAAGTGGACGCTGTCGCCGACGTACTGGATCGGGGTGTTGATCTCGTGGGCGATCCCGGCCGCGAGCTGGCCTACTGCCTCCAGCTTGCGCGCGTGGCCGAGCTTGGCCTCGAGCTGCTTTCGCTGCGAGAGGTCGATGAAGGTCTCCAGCAGGACCGGCTCGCCCCCGAGCTCGAGCTCGAGGACGCTCTTCAGGATCGGGAT
>JAKLHH010000857.1 GCA_022710245.1 Myxococcota bacterium | reverse complement strand
GGACCGGAGACCCACCCCCGAAGCTTGCGCGAATTCGCGCAAGCTTGTTGGGGGGACCCCAGATCTGCCCTCTGTCATTGCGCGAATTCGCGCAAGGTTGGCGGTGGGACCGGAGACCCGCCCCCTGACCTTGCCCTCGAGGGCACTCGACCCCGACGGTACCCCATCAGGCCGGCAAACCGGTGAGCCTACCGTGTCCCATGTAGATGGCGGGCCGGGAGGATCGGCCCCCCCCCTGACCTTGCTCGCCGATCACCTCCTCCGCCCAGGCGTCCGGCGCGAGCTTCGAAGGTCGTCGCGTCGCTCGTGGAGAAGCAGGACCGTCTGTCGACCTTCCTTGCGGTCTTTGCTGATGGACTCGAAGGGCAGGAGAGAGACTCGGAGTGTGCCTCGTCGTCGGAGACGTGCGTGGGTAGCCCGGCACGAGCCTCTCAGTAGAGGCCGACCCGCCGCAAGATCTGGCGGAGGCGGTAGCGGGAGAGCCGCGCCTCCTGCGCCGAGCGAGAGATGTTGCCGTCGTGGCGGGAGAGGAGGTCCTGGAAGTACGCGCGCTCGAAGGAGGCGAGCGCCCGCAGGCGCGCGTCGTGGTAGCTCGCCGAGCGAGCCGACGGCGCCGGAGCCGCAACCTCGGGGCGGAGCTCGCGCAGCAGGCGGTCGGCCGGGATCACGCCGCCATCCAGGCTCACGCGCTCGAGGAGGTTGCGGAGCTCGCGGAGGTTGCCCGGCCAGTCGTGCTCGAGCAGCACATCGATCGCCCCGACGCTGAGCGAGCAGTCGAGGCCGAGGCGCGCCGCGTACTCGGCGAGGAAGCGCTCGGCGAGCAGCGGGAGGTCCTCGCGGCGGGCGCGCAGCGGCGGCAGCGTCGCCTGGAAGACCGCGAGGCGGAAGAAGAGGTCCTCGCGGAAACAACCCTCGGCCACCGCGCGCGCCAGATCGCGGTTGGTCGCCGCGACCAGGCGGACGTCGATGGGGACCTCGACCGTGCCCCCCACCCGCCGCAGGACGCGGCTCTCGAGGACGCGCAGGAGCTTCGGCTGCAGATCGAGCGGGAGCTCGCCGACCTCGTCGAGGAAGACGGTGCCGCCGTGCGCCTCCTCGAAGCAGCCGCGCCGCTGGCCGACGGCGCCGGTGAAGGCGCCGCGCTCGTGGCCGAAGAGGGTCGACTCGATCAAGCTCGCCCCCACGGCTCCGCAGTCGAGGACCACCAGCGGGCCGGCGGCGCGCCGGCTCTCCTGGTGGACGCTGCGCGCGATCACGTCCTTGCCCGTCCCCGTCTCGCCGGTGATGAGGATGCTGAGGTCGGTCGCGGCGACCCGGCGGAGCTGCTCGAAGAGGCGCAGCATGAGCGGGCTCGCGCCGAGCGCCTCGCCGAAGCGGTCGGGCCGGGGCTCGTCCTGCGACTTGAGGGCGGTCAAGGTCATGGCCACCTCCCCTTCAGCTGCGCGCCGTCATCCTCGTCGGGCGGGGCGCTCCAGGCCGGCGCGCGCTGCACCGTCAGGAGCAGCTCGTTCGAGGCCACCGCGTCTGCCCAGGCACGCCCGTCGAGCGCGCGCAGGTCGCCGGTGATCCCGGTGTCGGTGCGGTAGACCGCGCAGACCCGGAAGGAGCCGAGCCGCACCTGGCCGGCGCAGACCCGGCGGTTGACCGCGGCGAGGAGCTCCCAGCCGCGCAGCTCGAGGAATCCACCCGGAGGCAGCAGGCGGAGCTCCGTGCTCGCGGGGCGCGGTGGCGGCACCATGGGGTCGAGCGACGCCAGGGGGCGACCGAGCCGATCCCGGGTGACCAGCGCGAGCTCGACGTGGCTCGCGCGGCCGAGCACGGCGAGGTCCCGCTGGCCGGTGTTGACCAGCATCGCGCGCAGCCCCAGGGCCTCGCCCGGCTGGTACACGGTACGCGTCGGGAGCAGGCGCAGCACCAGGTCGCCGACTGGCCACCCGGGCCGCAGGGAGCCCGGTCGGCGGCGCAAGGACACCGTCTGCCCGTCCGGGCGGGGCGTGGTCACCGTCATCACCACCCGCTCCGGGCGCTCCGCCAGCGACACCTCCATCGCCGTCGGTGGATCGAACCCGGTAGTCGAGATCATCGCCTGGGCCATAGCTCGCTCTCCTCGGATCACGCGGCCAGGCGGCCGCGGGGGCTGCCGGGGTTCGTCAGGGTGCGGATCGGACGGACGCCCGCCGCGAGGTGCGCCCGGATCCTGGCGACGTAGCGGAGGGCCTCCTCGCAGCCAGCGTCCATCTGCAGGGCGCGGCGCAGGTCCGCCGAGGCATCGGCGACGGCCTGGGCGCCAGCGCGTCCGGCGTTGAAGATCGCCCAGCCGCGGAGCGCCCACGCCTCGGCTCGCTCGCCCCGCAGCTGCACCGCGTGGTCGAGCAGCCAGCGCGCGTGCTGCCAGCGCCCGGCGGCGATCGACGCGCGGGCGCGATCGATCACGGCGTCGAGGCTGGGCAGCGCGGCCATCTCCGTCGGAGCCAGCTCCGGCGTGCCCTGGAACGAGCGGCGCTGTGCGGCGGTGGCCACGGCGTTGTAGGCCGCGAGGAGCAGCCCGCTGATCTCGGCGATCAGCGCGCGCACGTCCTCGCTCTCGCCGCGGAAGCGACAGGGGTCGAACTGGGCGGCCAGCCGCGCGTAGCGCTGCCGCACCTGCAGATCGCTCCACCCGGCGGCGACGCCGAGGATCCCCAGCGGGGAGCGCCGCCGCAGCACGGCGAGCTGGGTGGTGAGCTGGGCGACGAGCGGATCGGGGGTGCTGGCGCGAGCGAGCGCCGGCGTCAGCTGCGGCTCGGCGGTGGTGTCGAGCAGGCCCGCCGCGAGCCCGGCCTGGATCAGGGCCAGCGCCTGCGTCTGGGAGATCGCCGCGTCCTCCACCACCTGTCGCACGGTGCGGCGGCCGTCGACGCTGGCCAGGAAGGCCAGCTGCTCCTCGTCGAGCGAGAGGTCCTGTCCGCGGAGCCGCTCGTCTTCACTGGGGGCGAGGTAGCGCTCCCAGCAGGGCGCCAGCGCGGCCAGCAGCTCGCCCTCCGGCCAGCCGAGGACGTCCTCCGCGATGATCGAGGCGAGGCCACCATCGAGCCGCGGCTGCGAGGACGGCAGCGCGACGTCGCGGCGGAAGACGAACTCGCCCTCGCGCCAGCCGCACAGCTCGCGCAGGCGCGAGCGCAGCTGCAGCTCGAGGCCCACCTCGAGGTTCTGCGGCGAGAGGCGCCCCATCTCCACCAGGACCTCTCCGTGCCGCCGGCGCTGGCGCAGCGCTCGCCGCAGAGAGACGTCATGCTCGGCCTCGCTGAGGAGCCCCTCCTTGAGCAGGATCGCGCCGAGGCGCTCACCAGGGAGGTTGGAGGAGGCGCTCACCGGCTCGCCGTCGCGGAGCCAGACCGTCTTGCGCACGCCGCCGCGCCACACCTGGAGCGCCCCGGTCGCCCCCGTGCGGCGGAGGAGCTGCAGGAGCTCCGTGACTCGCGTGCTCGAGAGGGAGCCGCGGTGTGGCTCGCTGCCGTCCAGCTCCTGCTGGATCAGGTCCAGGATGTGGGTGGGGTGGCCCGCTCTCTGCTCCTGGTTGCGCTGCGTCATCGGGGGCCTCCTGACTGGGTCTGCGAGGAGTCAGTGCAGCCCCCGTGCCGCGCGAAACATGAGCGAAGACAAGCCTCGAGCAGGGATCCTGGCAATCACTTGCCAGCGGCCAGCTCTCGCTGGACAGAACACGCAAGGTCGGCCGCTCGGGTCGGGATCCTTCTCACCCGCGGGCCACGGGTTCCTTGAAGCGCCGGGAGGCTGCGGGTAGCATCGCACGATCACTGTGGCGAGCGGGAATGACCCTCGAGGGGCGGCTCCTGTCGGGCAGCTACCGGGTCCTGCGCCGGCTGGGCGGCGGCGGGATGGGGGAGGTGTACGAGGCGCGGCACGAGCGGCTGCCGCGGCGCTTCGCGATCAAGACCCTGCGGGCGGGTCTGGGGGACGGCGAGCAGCACCTCGCGCGGTTCCGGCGCGAGGCGGAGCTGGCGAGCCAGCTCGCGCACCCACACATCCTCGAGGTGCTCGACTACAACGTCACCGAGGACGGCACGCCGTACTTCGTCATGCCGCTCCTCGAGGGCGAGGACCTGGGCGAGCGGCTGGAGCGCTGCGGGAGGCTGCCGCTCGTCGAGGCGGTGCGGATCGTGCGGCAGGTGGGCGCGGCGCTGGCAGCCACGCACGCGCGCGGGGTGGTGCACCGCGACCTCAAGCCGCGGAACGTCTTCCTCGCGCGCAGCGACGACGGGCAGGAGACGGTGAAGGTGCTCGACTTCGGCGTCTCCAAGTTGCTGGCAGGCGGC
>JAKLHH010000856.1 GCA_022710245.1 Myxococcota bacterium | reverse complement strand
GAGGAGGGCTCGCTGGGCCTGCCAGCTCGGCCTCCTCATCGCTGCCCTCGCGGCCGTGCTCTTCCTGGTCCGCCATCGCTGGAGCGGGCTCGCCGGGGTGGGAGGCCTGGCCTGGTTCGCCGCCGTGACTGTCGGCGGCATGGGCCTGCTGCATGCGTATCTGAGCCTCGCTGGCATCGTCGCTGTGGTGGTGTTCGAGGTGGCCGCCTGCCTGCTGCTCTTCCTCGAGCTCGAGCGCGTGCGTCGCAGGAGGGCAGCCGGCGCGTCTCCACCCGGGCGGGCGCCACGAGGGCTCGTCCTTCGCTTCGCGCTCCTGGTTGCCCTGACCGGCGCTGCGGCCTTCCTGCTGGCTCCCCGCACCATGTGGACTACGATCGGGGCCGGCCTCGCGGGCGCCATCACGGCCCCGCTGGTGATCCGCTGGCTGCTCCCCGCTCGTTCGAGCGCGGTCTTGACCGGCATTGACCGGGCGTAGCATCCCTGCTTCCATGCGAGCATGCAGCAGGGAGCCCAGATCAGCGTCGCGGGGATCCCGATCGGCGGCAGCGCGCCGCTCGTGCTCGTCGCCGGGCCCTGCGTGATCGAGGCCGAGGAGACGACGCGGCGCACCGCCGGCGTGCTCGTGGAGCTCTGCGGCCGCCTCGGGTTGCCGCTGATCTTCAAGTCATCCTACGAGAAGGACAACCGCAGCGAGGCCGGTGCCTTTCGCGGGCCGGGGCTGGACGCGGGGCTCACGATCCTCGCACGGCTGCGGCGCGAGCTCGGCCTCCTGGTCACCACCGACGTGCACCGCGTCGCCGACGTGCCCGCGGTGGCGCAGGCCGTGGACCTGCTGCAGATCCCGGCGCTCCTCTGCCGGCAGACCAGCCTCCTCGAGGCGGCCGCCGCGAGCGGGCGGCCGGTCAACGTGAAGAAGGGACAGTTCCTCGGGGCCGACGCGATGGCGGGCGCGGTGGCCAAGCTGCGCAACGCGGGGGCGAGCGCGGTGCTGCTCACCGAGCGCGGGAGCTGCTTCGGGCCCGAGCGGCTGGTCTGCGACTTCACCTCGCTCCCGGTCCTCGCGGGCCACGGCTGCCCGGTCCTCGTCGACGCTGGCCACGCCTCGAACCGGCGCGAGGAGATCCCGCTCCTCGCGCGCTGCGGGGTCGCGGCCGGCGCGGACGGTCTCTTCCTCGAGTGCCACCCGGACCCCACCGCCGCCGCCTGCGACGGCGGGCGCATGCTCTCGCTGGCGGAGCTGGCGAGCTTGCTCGAGCGGCTGCTGCCGCTCGCGGAGGCGGTGCGGGAGACGGCGAGGGTCTGAGGACGGGCGAGCGAGGGAGCGGGAGGAGCGCGGCGGGGCGCCAGGCGGGTCAGCTGTCCTTCTTGTCCTTGTGATCGCTCTCCAGCTGGCCGACCTCACGGACCTCGATGGGCGGCTCCTTCTTCTCGCCGGAGGCGCCGTCACCGACGCCCTTCTTGAAGTTCCGCACCGTCTCGCCGAGCGCCTTGCCGACCTGGGGTAGCCGGGAGGCGCCGAAGAGCAGCAGCACGATGACGAGGACGATGAGGAGCTCCCCCATCCCTAGGCCGCACATGAGTGACTCCTGCGCTGAGCAAATGACTGCGACACCGTCGGGATTATGGCCCGATTGACCGGGGCCGGCAAGAGCGGCTCGCGAGCGGCTCGCGAGCGGAGCGGCGCCGCACGGGCGATCAGGCGCGGGGCGGCCGCGCGAGCGGCGGCGACCAACGATTGCACCGCCGCGGGCGCGAGGCTATGTTTGCGCCCCGACGGAGTGTGACCATGCCCGAGACCGCCCCTACCTTCGACCCGATCCCCCAGCTCGCGAAGGAGCTCCAGCTCCCGCCGCACGGAGTGGAGGCGGTGCTGAAGCTCTTCGACGAAGGGGGCACCGTGCCCTTCATCGCCCGCTACCGCAAGGAGGCCACCGGCGCCCTCGACGAGGTGCAGATCCGCGCCATCGAGGAGCGGCGGGGGTACCTGGTCGAGCTGGAGCAGCGGCGGCAGGCCATCCTCAAGGAGATCGGCGACCAGGGCAAGCTCACCGACCAGCTCAAGGCGCGCATCCTCGCCTGCGGCGTGAAGGCCGAGCTCGAGGACCTCTACCTCCCCTACAAGCCCAAGCGCCGCACCCGCGCCACCATCGCGCGCGAGCGCGGGCTCGAGCCGCTCGCGCTCCGCATCCTCGCCCAGCCCGACGAGGGCGACCCGCAGGCCGAGGCCGCCGCGCTGGTCGACCCGGAGAAGGAGGTCCCCGACGCGGCCGCCGCGCTCGCCGGGGCGCGCGACATCGCCGCCGAGGTGATCTCGGAGAGCGCCGAGGTGCGCGGCCTGGTCCGCCAGGCCTTCGCCGGCGAGGGCATGCTGGTCGCCGAGATGCACCCCGAGGTGGAGGGGCAGCGCACCAAGTTCGAGCAGTATTACGGCTTCCGCGAGAAGGTCGCCGAGATCCCCTCGCACCGCTTCCTCGCGCTCCGGCGAGGGGAGCGCGAGAAGGCGCTCCGCGTCGAGCTCGAGGCGGACGCGGAGCGGCTCACCGCGCGCGTCCTCGACCGCGTCGGCCTGCGCCCCGCCTCGCCCTTCGCGGGAGAGCTCCGCGTCGCGGCGGGCGACGCCTACGGGCGCCTGCTCGCCTCCTCGGTGGAGACCGACATGCGGATCGAGCTGAAGCAGCGCTCCGACATCGCCGCCGTGGACATCTTCGCGTCGAACCTGCGCAACCTCCTGCTCGCCGCGCCGCTCGGCGCCCGGCCAGTGGTCGGCATCGACCCCGGGGTGCGCACCGGCTGCAAGTGCGCAGCGCTCGATCCCACCGGCAAGTTCCTCGAGTCGATCACGATCTTCATCAGCCAGGGGGAGGCGAAGGCCGAGCGCGCCGAGCGCGAGCTCCTCGCCTTCCTCGAGAGGCACCGCCCCTTCGCCATCGCGGTCGGCAACGGCACCGGCGGCCGCGAGACCGAGGCCTTCGTCCGCAAGCTCCTCGCCGCGCGCGACCTGCGCCAGATGGTGATGGTGCAGGTGAGCGAGGCGGGCGCCAGCGTCTACAGCGCCTCGGACATCGCTCGCGAGGAGTTCCCCGAGCTCGACGTGACGGTGCGCGGCGCCATCTCCATCGCGCGCCGGCTGCAGGACCCGCTGGCCGAGCTGGTCAAGATCGACCCCAAGGCGATCGGCGTCGGCAAGTACCAGCACGACGTGCACCAGCCGCTGCTGCAGCGCAAGCTCGACGAGGTCGTCGAGAGCTGCGTCAACCAGGTCGGCGTCGAGGTGAACACCGCGAGCGCGCCGCTCCTCGCCCGCGTGGCCGGCATCGGGCCCAAGCTCGCGCACAAGATCGTCAGCCACCGCGACGAGCACGGCGCCTTCCCCTCGCGCCGCGCGCTGCTCAAGGTCTCCGGCCTCGGCCCGCGCACCTTCGAGCAGGCCGCGGGCTTCCTCCGCGTGCGCGGCGGCGAGCACCCGCTCGACGTCTCGGCCGTGCACCCGGAGCGCTATGACCTGGTCGCGCGGATCGCGGGCGACCTCGGCGTGGAGCTGCCCGCGCTGGTCGGCAACGCGGAGCTCGCCGGGCGCATCGAGGTCGCGCGCTACGTCGGCGAGGGCGTCGGCGAGCCGACGCTGCGGGACATCGTCGAGGAGCTCCGCAAGCCAGGCCGCGATCCGCGCGAGACCTTCGAGCCGCCGAAGTTCCGCGACGACGTGATGACGCTCGAGGACCTGAGGCCCGGCATGTCGCTCGAGGGGGTGGTCACCAACGTCACCGCGTTCGGCGCCTTCGTCGACGTCGGCGTGCACCAGGACGGGCTGGTCCACATCTCGCAGCTCGCGGATCGCTTCGTCAAGGATCCCTCCGAGGTGGTGCAGGTCGGCGACAAGCTGCAGGTGCGCGTCCTCGAGGTGGACCTCGAGCGGAAGCGGATCTCGCTCACCGCGCGCTCGGGCGAGCGCCCCGCGGCGCCGCGCTCCGGCTCGAGCCCGGGCTCCGTCGAGAGTGGGCAGCGCGGGCAGGGCGGTGGCCGCGATCGCGACGGCCGCGATCGCGACGGGGGACAGCGGGGACGCGGTGGTCCGGGCGGCCCGGGCCGCGGCGGCCAGAAGGGGGATCGTCGTCCGGCCCCCGAGCCGAAGCCGCGGGGGTTCAGCAACACGCCCTTCGCCGATCTGCTCAAGAAGCGGCCGTCGTAGGCAGTCCAGCACGTCGACGACTGGGCGCGAGGGGTGCCGGCGAGGCCGGTGCCGGCCGGGAGCTCGTGTGCTGGCGGGGAGACTGGTACCGCGTCACAGGGTTTTTTGATCGGTTGGCTATCGCG
>JAKLHH010000855.1 GCA_022710245.1 Myxococcota bacterium | reverse complement strand
ACCCGTGCCCACGCGGCCCAGGTTTCGAGCCATCTCGAGCAGCGGATCTCTCTAGCGATCCGGCTGGACCACGCACCTGGGGCAGGGCTGGCTGCGCGTGCGGCCGGAGAACTCGCCGATCGCGAAGATGCTCCGCAGCTCACCCGCGCGGAAGCGGTAGTCGGGGCTGCGCGGGGCGGGATTGACGGCCAGGCGCCGCTCTCCGTCCCTGGCGCCGAGCTCCACTGCGACGAGGAGGCAGTCATCGCGGCGGTAGAGCGTGGTGAGGAGCTGGCCGAAGGTGAGGGCGGCGTCCGGGTCGGCGGGCGGCTCCGGAAGCAGCTTGCAGAGGTAGACGCCGGCCTGGCTGAGCAGCTCGCGGTAGATGCTGACGCTCCCCGGCACGAAGACCGCCTGCGCCAGGAAGCCGTTACGCATGCTCTCGGAGGCGACCACGGTGACCGCGTCGCCGCAGCCCTGGGCGCCGAAGCGTCGCTGGAAGAGCGCCGCCTTCTCCGCGTGCTGCACCTCGCAGAAGAGGCGCAGCGCCGCGCTCGCGCGCCCGCTCTCCTTCAGCCGGATCAGCTTGAGCAGGGCCAGCGAGGTGCGCGCGTCAGGGTCGCTCTCCCCCGGCAGGTAGGTGAGCAGCACTGCGTCGAGGTCCTCGAGGCGGTAGCCCCGCCCGGAGAGCTGGTCCTCGCCCTGCGGCACGCTCCGAGAGGCAGCGGTCCCCGCGTGCGCGAGCAGCGTGCGGTCGTCGGACCAGTCGCCGCGGAGCACGACGAGGCGGCCGAGCGCCTCGCCCGCCGGCGGTCCATACCGGAGCTCGTCGTCGCCGTCGCGCGTGAAGCGGAGCCGGCCGCCCTGCATCGTCGCCGAGCCGGGCTCGTCGGGGCGATCGGCGAAGGCGCGCAGCACCTCCTCCACGGCGAAGCCCTCCGGCACCATGAGGAAGATCTCGGGGAGCCTGGTGTAGAGGATCAGCTCCTCGCAGAAGTCGACCAGGCCGTCGTGGAAGCCGCAGATGAGGAAGCGCCGGATGCGGGAGGCCCCCGGACAGACGCCGAAGCTCGGCACGGCGGCCTCGGGCTCCGGCTCGGCGGGCAGCGAGACGTCCGGCAGGCTGGCGACGAAGGCCTTCAGGTGCTCGAAGGTGGGCGCGACGCCGAAGAAGCCGCGCACCCGCTCCACCGCCGGGACCTCCTCGTGCCGGGTGCCGTCGGCGGTGATCCGCGCGCCCGGGATGAACGCGTGGCTGAACCCCGTCGGCTCCGCCGGGTCGGCGAGGAGGTGCCCGAGCAGGACGACCCCGTGCGCCCGGTGGCAGCGCTCGAGGAGCTCGCCGAAGGGGAGCAGCGGACCCGAGGGGGGCTGGCGCCCGGCCAGGTGCCCCGCGTCGTAGACGCAGGTGTAGATCTCGTTCCCCTGCGGGGTGACGAGGTCGTGGTAGACCTCCTCGATGCCGGGGAAGACGATCAGGTTGGCCATGTAGAGGCTCACCAGGCGGTTCGCCATCACCGGCACCGTCTGGCGCCCGCCGGCGCGGATCGCCGCCTGCACGTTGTCGGGGCGAAAGAGCTCGGCGTAGATGGGGCAGCTCTGGTTCACCTCGCGTACCGAGAGGATCTGCGAGATCACCTCGGAGTCAGAGACCTCGCGGTCGCTGTGCCCGAGGAGGATGACCCGCGTCGCGCGGTCGGCGTCGACCTTGCGCAGGTCGTGGCTGGAGAGCGCCTGCCCCTGGCGGTAGCGGACCCGGAGCAGCTGCGGCTCGTGCATGTAGTCGTAGCGACGGGGCTCGCTGCCCATGGTGATGATGCGGGGCGAGCGGAAGCTCTTCGCGTAGTAGGTGATCAGCTCCTGCAGCAGCACGGCGGCGTGGGGGCCCAGGTTGCAGATCACCGAGTGCCGGCGCATGCCGATGCGCCGCTCCTTGCTGACGGTGACCAGCTCCTCGACGATCGAGTTGCCGATACCGATGAGGAAGCTGAAGAGAAAGACGCCCGAGACGGTGAGGAAGACCGAGAAGAAGAAGCCGAGCGAGACCTCGGGGTCCTTGATGATGTTGTCGGCGCTCTCCAGCTGGACGAAGGCCCACCAGAGCATGGCCCAGAAGGAGTGGTCGCCCTTGACGCCGTCGCCGTTGAAGTCGATCCCCTTGGCGCGGAAGTGCTCGAGGATGACCGCCGAGCTGAAGGCGAGGATGACGATGGAGACCGCGACGAAGGCGAGCTGGTAGCGCCGCTCGCGCTTGGCGACGATGTTCCACACCTCCCGCACCATCGGCCCCCAGTAGCCGAGGAGCAGGAGCATGCGCGAGAGGCGGAAGAGCCGGAGCAGGCGGACGTCGTTCCAGAGGGCCTCGAAGGGGAGGAAGCTGAGCGTGGCGAGGAGGTCGAAGATGAGGAAGACGACCTCGACCTTGCTCACGCGGGCCGCGCGCACGTCGTCGACGAAGATCAGGGACCGCAGCGCCAGCTCGACGGCGAAGAGGGCGAAGAAGCCGATGCCGAAGGCCTGCGTCCAGGGGAAGGGGAGCACGCTGACGAGGATCAGCGCGGAGAGCAGGACCTTGGTGAGGTCAGCCGCGAAGAGGTCGCGGACGTGCTCGATCGATAGCTCGCTCTCTCGCCCGGCCATGGCTGCTCCCGTGCCACAGCCATAGCACAGGTACGGCGCGGTGCGGAGGGGGGCCAGCGCGGCGCCGCTCGCGGCGGTCGCGGCCGGCGGCCGCGGTCAGGAGGAGAGCGCGCGCAGGGCTCGAGCGCGGCGGCGGGCGACCGCCGTCAGGAGGAGAGCGAGCGCAGGGCCTCCAGCACCTCGGCGTCGTGGCCCTCGACGCGCACCGAGCGCCAGATGCGTCGGATCACCCCCTCGCCGTCGATCAGGAAGGTGGAGCGGTTGACGCTCTTGCCCTCCTGGCCGGTCTTCCAGGCCCCGAAGGCGGTGATCGCGCGCCCCTCGGGGTCGGAGAGGAGCGGGAAGTTGAGCTGGTGGGTCTCGCGGAACTTCTGGTGGCTCTTCAGGCTGTCCATGCTGACGCCGAGGACCACCGCGCCCAGCTCCGCCAGCTCGGCGCGCGCGTCGCGGAACGCGCACGCCTCCCGCGTGCACCCCGGCGTGCTGTCCTTGGGGTAGAAGTAGAGCACGACCGGCCGGCCGCGCAGGTCGCCGAGCGAGAGCTCGATGCCGTCGCTCGAGGCGAGGCGGACTTCAGGGGCTGTCATCCCCTCCCTGAGCTCGCTTCCCATTTCCTCCTCCGGACGGATATGTCATGCTTCGCGGACTTGCAGTCGCCCTGGATCGGGCGGCCGAGAAACACTAGCGGTTGCCGGTCACCGGCAACCCGTCCTGCGCTGGCGCGACAGCGTCGTGCAGGCCGGGAGAGCATAGCACGCGCGCGACGCCGCGGCTCGTGGTGGCTCTACCGGAGAGGAGAGAGAGCCATGGCCACGATCACCGTGACGTCCGGCAACATCCAGGAGACGATCGAGAAGAACGGCATCGTCATCCTCGACTACTGGTCGGCGACCTGCGGCCCCTGCCGCGTCTTCGCCCCCATCTTCGAGCAGGCCTCCGAGGCCCACCCCGAGGTGGTCTTCGGCAAGGTGAACACGCAGGAGGAGATGGAGCTGGCCGCGACCTTCCAGATCCACTCGATCCCGACCGTGATGGTCTTCCGCGACCAGATCCTCCTGTTCGCCGAGCCCGGCATGCTCCCGGCCCCCGCGCTCGAGGAGCTCATCACCAAGGTGAAGGCCCTCGACATGGACGAGGTGCGGCAGAAGATCGCCGAGCACGAGGCGCACCACGCCCATGGCGGCTGCGAGGGCTGCGGCCACGACCACGGTCACCATCACCAGCACGAGCACGAGGAGAACTGAGCGGCCCGCCGAGGCACGGCCGAGGGCCGAGGCATCCCGCTCGAGGCGTCTCCGCGGCCCTGGCTGGGTGGAGGACGCCCGGCCAGCGCCCGACGGTGACGGTGACGCTCAGGTGCGCAGCTTCTGCAGGACCTCTTGCTGGATGGCGGCGCCGCGCTCCTCGGCGCGCGCCAGCGCCGCGTCCGCGCGCGCGCGGATCTGCTCGCGCCAGGCCGCGTCCCCGATGCCCTTCAGGTTGATGAGCACGTTGTAGTAGGCCCCCACGGCCCCCGCCGTGCCCATCAGCCCGGCCACCCCGGCGTCGGAGAGCGAGTTCTGGTTGCCCTTCGACGCCACCGCCGCGGCCAGCTCGAGCACCTGCGGGCAGCGCTCGAGCACCTCGAGCGGCACCAGCGTCGCCTGCTGGTTCGCCTCCTCGAGCGCCCGCGTCCGCGCCGCCTTCTGCTCGTCGCT
>JAKLHH010000854.1 GCA_022710245.1 Myxococcota bacterium | reverse complement strand
GGGCAAATTGGAGCGGCGCCGCACACGTCGGGCGGTGGTACGTAGCTGCCGCGACAACAATTGGTATGCAGGAGGAGGGGGAGCATGGCGCGGATCTTCCTTGCAGGCGCGACCGGCGCCGTGGGCCGGCGGCTGGTGCCGCTGCTGCTCCGCGCGGGCCACCATGTCTCGGCGGTCGCCCGCACGGCGGAGCGCGCGGCGGTGCTCGATCGGCAGGGCGCGCGGCCGCTCTCCCTCGATCTCTTCGACGCGCGCGCGACCGAGGCCGCGGTCGCCGGCCACGAGGTCGTGATCAACCTGGCGACCCACATCCCGCACGGGCTCCGCGCGCTCTTCCGGCGCTCCTGGCGCCAGAACGACCGCCTGCGCAGCCTCGCCTCCGCGAACCTGGTCGGCGCCGCGCTCGCCGCCGGCGCCGCGCGCTACCTGCAGGAGTCGGTGGTGGCGGTCTACCGCGACGGCGGCGCGGCCTGGCTCGACGAGCTCTCGCCCCTCGACGTGACCTACCACCTCCGCTCGGCGCTCGACGCCGAGACGGCGGCGCAGCGCTTCGCCGTCCTCGGCCACACCGGGGTGGTCCTGCGCTTCGGGTACTTCTACGGGCTCGGCGCGGTGCACACCGTGGAGCTCGCGCGCGGCCTCGAGCGCGGCACCGCGCCGCTCTTCGGACCGCCCGACGCGTTCACCCCGACCCTCTACCTGGACGACGCCGCCCGCGCGGTGGTGGCCGCGCTCGAGGTGCCCTCGGGGACCTACAACGTCGTCGACGACGAGCCGCTCACCCGGCGGGAGCTGGTGGACACGCTGGCGCACGCGCTGGGGCTGGCGCCGCCCAAGCTCCTCCCCGCCTGGGTCGCCCGCCTGGTCGGTCCGGTGGCGCGGGCCGCGACGCGCTCGCTGCGGGTCTCCGCCGCTCGCTTCAAGGAGGCGGCGCGCTGGACGCCCGAGGTGCCGAGCGTTCGTCGCGGCTGGCAGCTGCTGGCGGAGCAGGTGCGCGAGGTGGGCTGGAAGCACGCGCCCGCCACCTGACCGGTGGTCAGGCGGGCGGCTCGTCGGCCCGGCTCAGGCCGCCAGGTCGAGCCCGCGCGCGAGGATGCGGCCCTGCAGCTCGCGAACCAGCGTCAGCACCCGCGGCTGGTCGAGCTTGCTGGCGGCGATCGGGGCGAGCAGGCCCCAGGCCTCACGCAGCTGATCCCCGTCGAGGAGGGCGAGGACCTGCCGAAGCACGTTGGGTGTGTTCATGTAGGCCCAGGTATGCAACGGACATGCCTGGCGACGGTCCGGCCCTGCGGGCGCCCAGGACGGCGTTTTCGTGAGCATCTGCCACCGCAGACTGGAGCGAACCCACCCCAGGTGTGGACGAGAGTCCGCGGTCCCGGCGGCCGGTGGTGGCGGGTGGATCAGGGGCTGACGACGAAGATCATCACCTCGCCGGGGCTCGCGGCGACGGGCGGAGCGGGTGATCAGGGCGTGACGACGAAGATCATCACCTCGCCGGCGCTCGCCGGCGCTCGCGGCGGCGGGCGGAGCGGGTGATCAGGGCGTGACGACGAAGAGGGTGACCTCGCCGGCGCTCGCGGCGACGGGCGGAGCGGGCGGATCAGGGCGTGACGACGAAGATCGTGACCTCGCCAGCGCTCGCGGCGGCGCCGTGACCGCGCGGGAGCAGCAGCACCCGGGCGCCGGTGGTGACCACGCGGTCCAGGTCGCCGACCGACTCCAGCGCGAGGCGCCCCGCCGCGACGAGGAGGTCGCGGGTCGGGTGCTCGGCGCCGGGGGCGTCGAGCGAGGGCGCGTCGATGCCCACGCCGAGGAGCTTCGGCGCGCGCTCGAGCAGGTAGCGGGCCGCGTCCGGCTCGAGGCGCGGCACCGCAGGCCCCGCCGAGGGGACGGAGAGGGGCTCGACCTTGTGCACGCCCGGGCCGCTCTTCGGCGAGGGGCGCCTCGGCGGCGCCTTCGGCTTCGCCTCGCGCCAGGCCGTGCGCAGGAGGAGCAGGACGCCGTCGGGGATGGCGCCGCGCTCGCGCTCATGCTCCTTCAGCATCGCGCGGGTGAGCGGCTGGCCCGTCGGCTCGAGGTCGAGCACCACCGCGGGCACCTCGCGCCAGGGCGGCGCCTTGCGCGCGTGGAGGAAGGGGCCGCGGCGCGTCGTGCTCCCGTGCGGGGCGACGCCGCGCAGCGCGAGGAGCGCCGGGCTCCCCGGCGCGCGCCGCGCCACGAAGAGCTGGCCGCCGTCATAGAGGTAGGACCACCAGGCGTCCGCGTCCTGCCCGAGCGGCTGGCCGGTCACCTCGACGAGGAAGGCCATCACCTCGGCCTTGCTGTTGTTGGTGCCGCTCTTGAGCTGCCACATCAGCTCCTTGACCCCGGCGCCCTGGCCGTGGCGGACGAGCGCCTGCGCGATCATGCGCCGGATGCGCGGGTCCTTCTCGCGCGCGAGCGCGGTGGTCAGCGGCGGGATGGCCGCTGCCGAGGCGAGGCGGCCGAGCGCCTCGGCGGCGCGCGCGCGCACCCACTTGTTCTCGTCGCGCGAAAGGGCGTGGGCGAGGAGCGGCACGGCGAGCGGGCTGCCGCGCTGGCCGAGCACCTGCGCCGCGCACTCGCGGACGAGCGGCTGCTTGCTCTTCTGCAAGAGCTCCTCGGGCGCGCGTCGCGACGCCGCGGGCGCGGGCCTCGAGGCCGGCCGGCTCTCCGCGGACGCCTTCGCCTTCGGGGCGGGCTTCGAGGCGGGGCCAGCCTTGGAGGCCGGGCCCCCCTTGGCCGGTCCCCCCTTCACCTCGGGGCCAGGCTTCGGCGTCGCGGCCGGCGGCGGCCTGGTCTCCTGGGCAGCGACGGGGGAGGCGAGGGCGAGGGCGCAGAGCAGCAGCGCGACCGGAGCGGCGCCGCGCAGGCCGCACCGGCCGGGCGGTCGTGCGCAGCTGCCGCGACCAACACGCATCATCATGGCGGGGCCTCCTCGATCTCCCAGCGCTCGTAGGGCGTCGCGTTGCTCGCCAGCTCGGAGAGGAAGCGCGAGAGCCGCAGCATCCGCCGCGGCCCCTCGCTGGTCTCCTCGAAGCGGGGGTGGCAGAGGTAGAGCTGCTCCATCGCGCGGGTGACGGCGACGTGAAAGAGCCGGCGCTCCTCCTCCTCCTCCTCGATCCCGCGGACCGCGAGCGCCTGCGGGAAGCGCCCGTCGGCGAGCCAGAGGAGGAAGCAGGCCCGCCACTCCAGGCCCTTCGCCTGGTGGACGGTGGAGAGCGTCAGCTTCTCGTCGGGCGCCTCCCCCGGGCCCACCGCCTCGGCGGCGACCCCGGCGACCAGCGCGAGCTCGCTGAGGAACTCCTCGAGCCCGCCGAAGCGCTCGGCGTAGCTGGCGAGCTGCTTGAGGTCCTCGAGGCGGGTCTCGGCGTTGGCGAAGGTCGTCTGCGCGTACTCGCCGTAGTGCGAGCCGACCACGGCCTCGATCATCCGCCCGACGCCTCCGCCGGAGGCCTGCAGCTCCCCGAGGAGCTGACCCAGCCTGGCTAGCGAGGGCTGCGCGCTCCGCGGCAGGTGCGCGAGGAGCTCGTCGTCGATGAGGGTTGGTCGCGGCAGCTCCCCGCCACCGCCCAACGTGCCGGGCGCCGCTCCGTCTGGTCGCGGCAGCTCCCCGCCACCGCCCTCTGCGGTGCGGGGCGCCGCTCCGTCGAGCACCGGCCCCCCCGGCCCCCGCCGCCCGCGCGTCGCGAGCGCCTCGAGCACCTGCTGCGCGCTCTTCGCCCCGACGCCGGGCCAGAGCCGGAGCACGCGCCGCCAGGCGAGCGGATCGTCGCCGTTATGCGCGAGGCGGAGGTACGCGGTGACGTCCTTGATGTGCGCCTGCTCGAAGAAGCGCACGCCCGAGCGCACGGTGAAGGGGATGCCGCGGCGGGTGAGCTCGACCTGCAGCTCGAGGCTGTGCGAGTGCGCGCGGTAGAGCACCGCGATCTGCGAGAGCGGCACGCCCTCCTGCTGGCAGAGCTCGAGGGTGCGCTGGGCGACGAAGTCGGCCTGCTGGTAGACGTCGTGGAGCGGGATCAGCGCCGGCCGCTGGCCCGGGCCGCGCACCGCCTGCAGCACCTTCGGGTACTGGCGGATGTTGCAGGAGATGGAGGCGTTGGCGAGGGCGAGGATCTCCGGCGTCGAGCGGTAGTTCACCTCGAGCTTGAAGACGCGCGCCTCGGGGTAGCGCCTGGGGAACTCGATGATGTTGCGGAAGTCGGCCCCGCGGAAAGAGTAGATGCTCTGGGCGTCGTCACCCACCACCGTGAGGCTCCGGTGCCGCGACGCGCAGAGATCGATGATCTGTCCCTGAAGCA
>JAKLHH010000853.1 GCA_022710245.1 Myxococcota bacterium | reverse complement strand
CCCTGCGCCAGCTGCAGACGCCGCTCGGCGTGCCGGTCGGCCCCAGCGAGCGCTGGTGCGCCGTCCTCGAGGGGCGCCTCGGCGAGGTGCCGGTCTACTTCCTCGAGCACGACGTCCTCTATGATCGCCCGTTCCTCTACGGGCCGCCCGACTCGGCGTACGTCGACAACTGCCTGCGGTTCGCGCTCCTCAGCCGCGGCGCGCTCCAGCTCTGCCACTACCTCGGGTGGACCCCGCACGTGCTCCACGCCAACGACTGGCAGGCCGCGCTGGTCCCGCTCTACCTGAACACCGTCGTCCACGGCACGCCGCTCGAGCAGACCGCGGGTCTCCTCACCATCCACAACCTGGCCTACCAGGGGTGGTTCCTGAAGAGCGACCTCGTCCACCTCGGCCTCGGCTGGGAGCTCTCCCCGCAGCTCGGCCTCGAGGCGTACGAGTACCTCAACCTGCTCAAGGGCGGCATCCACCACGCCACCATCGTCACCACGGTCTCGCCCACCTACGCGCGCGAGATCCAGACGCCGTGGTATGGCGAGGGGCTCGACGCGGTGCTGCGCAGCCGCCGCGCGGACCTCTTCGGGGTGCTCAACGGGATCGATCAGGAGGTCTGGGACCCGGCGACGGACCCGCTCATCCCGCGCAACTTCTCGGCGGCGGACCTCTCCGGCAAGCACTTCTGCAAGGCCGCGCTGCAGCAGGAGGCCGGGCTCGCCGCGCGCCCCGAGGTGCCGCTGGTCGGGATGGTCACCCGGCTCTCCGGACAGAAGGGCATCGACGTGGTGGCGACCGCGCTCGATCGGCTCCTCGACCTCGACGTGCAGCTCGTGCTGCTCGGCACTGGCGACCCGGCCGCCGAGGAGTTCTTCCGCGCGGCGACGGCGAAGCGCCCCGACCGCTTCCACGCCTACCTCACCTTCGACGAGCGCCTCGCGCACCTGATCGAGGCTGGCGCCGACTTCCTGCTGATGCCGTCGCGCTGGGAGCCCTGCGGGCTGAACCAGATGTACAGCATGCGCTACGGCACGCTCCCCATCGTGCGCGCCACGGGCGGGCTGCAGGACACCGGCCTCAACCTCGACCCGACCACCGGCGAGGGGACCTGCTTCAAGTTCCACGACCTCACGCCCGACGCGCTGGTCGGCGTGGTCGGCTGGGCCGCGAGCGTCCACCGGGAGAGCCGCACGGTCCTGGCGGCGATGATCCAGCGCGCGATGGCCGAGGACTTCTCCTGGGACCGCGCGGCGGCGACCTACGAGTACTTCTACCGGCTCGCCCGCGTGCGGCGCGGGGCGCAGGTGGGCACGCTGCTCCGTCGCGGCTGAGCAAGGTCAGCGCGCAACTCGTGCGCGACGGTCGAGCCAGCGTTGCCCCCCGTCGCTCTGCGGCCCCTGGTCTCGCGGAGTTCCGTGTCCCGAGGCTCCAGGCACGATTCTCGCAAACGCAGACCGCCTACCGCGCGAGGAGCCCCTCGGACTGGAGCACTCAGTCCTGTCTCACCGTCGGCGAGTAGCCGCCCGGCTCTCGCGGCCGCGGAGTCGACTGCGAGGTTCCGTCCGCGGAGCTAGAAGACCGCGCCGCCCCCGAAGAGCAGGTCGTAGCGGACGCGCACGTGCCAGCTCCCGCCGCCGGAGAGCGCCAGGAGGTCGATGCTGATCGGTCGCAGGAAGACGAGCCCCCGGCCGGAGAGGAGGAGCCGCACCTCGGCGCCGAGCTGCGCCGTGATCCCGCTCTCGGAGCCGCCGCAGATGGTGCCGACGCACGCGCCCGTGAGGTGCGCGAAGCCCACCGTGAGCCCAGGGCTCGCGTAGAGGCCGTAGGCCGGCGCCAGCGGGAGGTCCCAGCTGAAGCGCGGGCCCGCCTCGATCGAGGTGAAGCCACCCTTGACGCCGACCTGCGCGTCGAGGGCGAGCGCGGGCCCGGAGCTCGCGCGCGAGAAGTGGTAGCCGAAGCCGGCCAGGAGCTTGAGCTGCGAGGAGAGGTCCTTCAGCTCGATCCCGGCGCCTACCCCGAGGCTGAGGAAGAACGGCCGCCCGCGCGGCGCGGCGATGATCGGCGGGGGCGGCTTCCTCGGGGGCGGCGGAGGAGGAGGCGCGGGCTTGCTCGCCGGCTGGCTCGCGGCCTGCCGCGCGGCGAGCGTCTTCTCCACCTCGGCGAGCGCCTTCTTCGCCTGCGGCCCCACGTCGGTCTTCTCGCCGCCCTCGTTCAGGCACCGCCGGTAGTGCTCGGCGGCCCTGGCCAGCTCGCCGAGGAGCTCGTGGCAGCGCGCGATGTTGCACTGGACCAGGAAGTGAGGACGGATGCCGTAGGCCTTGCTGAAGGAGTCGATCGCCTCGCGGTACTTGCCCTCCTCGAAGAGGCGGTTGCCCTCGCGGGCGTAGATCTTGGCGGCGGCCTTGTCGGCGTCTGAAGGCTGGGCGGCGACGGGGCGGCAGAGGAGCAGCAGGATGGCGAGCAGCAGCCCCGCGGGTCGTGGCATCAATTTGCCCGTTGGGGAGGGCAAATTCCCCCGGAGGGGATCGTCGAAGGTTCGCAAATCACTCCTCGTACGGATTGCCGAAGAGCCCCTTCTTGGTCCCCTTCTTCTTGGGCTTCGGCTTCTTGATCGGGTGGCTCACCACCGGGCGATGCCGCCCGCGATCCGGAGCCGCCGCGGCCTGGTCCGGCGGGGGCACGCCAGCATCAGCCGCCTGGGCCTCGAGCCGCACCGGCAGCTCGCTGCTCTCGGCCAGGGAGATGGTGAGCTCGCGCCGCTGGTAGCCCGGCGCCGAGATCTCGAGCAGCGCCGAGCCGCCGCGGGGGGCCCGGATCGGGCTGACCACGAGCTTGCCGTCGAGCCGCAGGGTCGCCGAGGACGGCGTGGGTCTCACGGTGATGACGACCTCGGCCGCGGCGCTGCCACCGGCGCTGCCCGCCGCGCTCCCGCCCCCGCCGCTCCTGTCCGGGCCGCGGAAGGCGAGGAAGGCGACGGTGGCCAGCGCCCCCAGCCCCAGCACGACACCGCCGACAAGGAACACCCGGCTGCGCGGCGGCCTCAGCCCTGCCTCCTCGAGCGCGTCGCGCTCCTCGATCGCCGCGGCCACGGCGGGCGTGGGCACGGGGCTCATCGCCACGGCCGGCGTGGGCACGGGCACCGGGCTCTTCGCCGCCAGGGCGGCCCCGCTGCCGACCCCGTTGCCGCCCTCCTCCACCTCCTGCAGGTCCTCGGGCGCCAGCTCCAGCGCCGCGCCGCTCGGCCCGTCGGGGGCCGGCGCGTCCTTCGGCGGTGCGGGGGGCTCCGGCGTGGGCCTCGACGCGGGCTTCGGCGTCCCGCGAGCCCCATCGGGGACCGGGGTGAACGAGGGCTCGAGGTCGGGCAGGCGGCTCGGGTCCTGCTGGCTCTTCTGCAGCGCGCGCTTCTTCGCCTCGATGCGGTCCGGGAAGGTCGTGCGCATCAGCGCGCCGACGGCGGAGGCGAGCACCGGCGAGCCCGACGAGAAGATGTACTGCTCGAGGGCCTGCTGCATCTCCTGCGCGGTCGCGAAGCGCTCCTCGCGCTCCTTGCGCAGCGCCTTGAGCACGATCTCCTCGAGCTGCGGCGGGTAGTCGGGGACCAGCTCCCTCGGCGGCGTGATCTGGCACTTCTGGATCATCGCCACGGAGCCCGCCTCGCTCTCGGCGCGGAAGAGACGGCTGTAGGTCGTCACCTCATAGAGCAGGATCCCCATGGTGAAGATGTCCGAGCGACGATCGACCGGCTCGTTGTCGATCTGCTCCGGGGACATGTAGGCGAACTTGCCCTTCAGCATTCCCGCGTCGGTGGTGTGCAGCGTGCCGCGGGCGCGCGCGATGCCGAAGTCCACCACCTTCACCGCGCCCTCGTAGCCGACCAGGATGTTCGAGGGCGAGAGGTCGCGGTGGACGAGGTCGACCAGCTCCCCATCGGTGTTCCGCAGCTCGTGGGCGGCGTGCAGCCCGGCGAGCGCGTCCGCGATGATGCGCGCGGCGAGCGGGATGGGCACGCGGCTCCGCCGGAGCAGCGAGGTGAGGTTCTCGCCCTCCACGTACTCCATGGCGATGTAGTGCGCGCCGTCGTGGATGCCCGCCGCGTAGACCTTGACGATGTTGGGATGGTTCAGCCGCGCCGCGGACACCGCCTCGCGCTGGAAGCGGGCGACGTAGTCGGCGTCGCGCGCCAGCTCGGGGGCCATGCTCTTGATCGCCACGGTGCGGTCGAGGATGTCCTGGCGGGCCTCGTAGACGGCCCCCATCCCGCCCTGGCCGAGCTTGCGCCCGACGGTAAAGCCGTCGAAGGTTTGTCCCGTGAGGTCCGCCATGCCCGCTC
>JAKLHH010000852.1 GCA_022710245.1 Myxococcota bacterium | reverse complement strand
GGAGCCCGTCCCGGGCCTCGCCGGCCAGCACGGCGTCGGGTGCGCCGCGGGAGGCCACGGTCACGACCGCGGGCCGCGCCGACCGCGTGCGGCTCGGGGCCGCGACGGCGATGCTCGAGAGCAGGGCGACAGTACAAAGGACGCAGGTGCGCGAGAGGCGGCCCGCGGAGTGCAGACGAGTCCGTTTCATCAATATCGACCTCCTGAGAACCGGGTGCTCAGCAAGGGTGATGCCAGCGATCTGCAGTCACGCTGTAGCTCGCCGCCGCGCGCGCCGAGTCCCGGCATGGGCAGCCAGGGCCGCGAGAGTCGTGGCCAATCGCGGCGGCCGGGGAGCGCGCGTGGCCTCCTCTGCCGGCGGCGAGGGTCCGGTGCGTGTGCGAAAATCATCGAGCCGCCGCTCAACTCACCGGTTCTGGATTGCCGGCCCTGGATCCTGCCGAACGCGTGCGATTCTGGCGACTAACGCGTCAGCTCGCCCTCGTGGTTCTGTCTGCGCCGATCGGGTTTCTCGATCGTGTCATTTGAATATCGATTATCGTGAGTCATGCGACCGCTCTCCCTCACGCTGCTGCTGGCAGTCCTCCTCTCCTGGCCCGCCGACGCCGCGGCCACCACGATGATGGACGAGACCCGCTGGGAGGTCCTCGGCTTTGGCCCGAAGGGCCACGTGCTCTGCCGCAAGGAGCGCAGCGACGGCGCCTACGGCTGCGACTCGACCTGGCTGGCCGTCTTCGACAGGACGGGCAAGCGCGTCATCTCCATCCCCGTCTACCGGGTCGGCGGAGCGGGTGAGGGCGAGGAGCAGGGGGTGACCGGCGACGGCCAGGTCGGCGACGAGGAGGGCTGCGCGAAGATCAAGCCCATCAGCAAGTCAGCCGGCAAGCGCGAGGCAGCGAAGCTCGAGCAGCGCTTCGGTCCCTTCAAGCCGGGCGAGGTGCTCAGGCGCCCCCGCGGCAAGGGACGCGAGCAGGGCACGTCGCTCACCGGCAAGGACCTGCGCGTCGTGCTCGAGGTGAAGGGCAAGCTCCCCGAGCTGCCCGACGAGATGGAGGCGGCCGCCGGCAAGCGCGCGCACATCAAGGTGCAGCTGACCGCCACGCGCGGGAGCGAGACGCGCGTGCTCTGGGAGGCGAGCCGGACGCTCAGCCCTGGCCGCTCCCGGCAGAGCGAGCACGTGCCGCAGTGGTGGCTGCCCGAGCTGACGGGGGGTCAGCTCGGCGCCGATGGGACGCTGGCCCTCGTGGTCGACGGCAAGCCCAGGGTCTTCTCGCTCGGCAAGCAGTGACCCGGGCCGCGGCGCTCGTCGCCGAAGCGCCCGGCTCAGCGGGTACGCACGACCCGGAACCCGATGAACTCCGCGGCGTCGCGATCGTCGAGGACGTTGCGGTCGGCGGCGCGCAGGTCCTTGGGGTAGACGAGGTAGTTGCCGCCGCGCCAGCTGTGACCTCGCTTCGGCGCGATCGGCAGGACCTGATCCGTCTGCGGCCCCGAGGGGTAGGGGCCGTAGCCGTCGTGCACCCACTCCTCGACGTTGCCCGCGATGTCGAGCAGGCCCCAGGCGTTCGCCTCCTTGAGCCCGACGGGGTGGGTCGTGGCGCTGGCGTTCTGCGAGTACCAGCCGATCCGCTCCGCGGCGGCGTCGCGCTCCCAGCAGGTGCTGATCCCGCCGTCGTAGAACGCCGTCAAGGTCCCGGCGCGGTAGGCGTACTCCCACTCCGCCTCGGTCGGGAGGCGAAAGCCCGGGCAGCTGTAGATGCCGGCGCCCGCGTAGGCAGCAGCGACGGTGCAGCTCACCGCGGCCCCGCTCCCCTGGCAGGCGTAGCAGGCCGCGAGCCCTTGCCGGCTGGAGAGCGCGTTGGCGTAGGCGGCCGCCTCGTGCCAGCTCACCGTCTCCACCGGACAGGACCCGCCGCAGGTCGAGAACTTCGCCGGGTTGTAGCCCATGGCCGCGCGGAACTCGTCCTGCGTCGTCTCGTGCTCGGCGATGAAGAAGCCATGGCTGAGGGTGACCGCGTGCCAGGTCTCGTCGGCGTCTCGGCACTGCTCCGACGCAGGGCTCCCCATGTAGAAGCAGCCGGAGGGGATGGCGCAGGTGCCGTTGCTGCAGCTCCTGGGCGCCGGCGCGACGAGCGTGCACCCGCCCGGCAACTCCGAGGCCGGCGTGCCGCCCGTGTCGGCCAGCGACACTGGCGTCGGCTCGCCTCGCGCCGCATCCCGCGCCGGCGCCTGGTTGTTGTTCGAGCCGCAGCCCGCCTGGCTCAGCCCGAGGAGAAGAATCAGCCCCCACCCAAACCTGATCATTGCCCCACCTCCATGCAGTGCTACCTCGGGGTGTAACCTCCGCTGTCCGCCGGGCCGATGATCCGGACCAGCCCTGGCGGGACCACTCTGCGCAGCAACAGGAAGCCTCCGAAGATGATCAGCGGCAGCAGGTGCCACCAGCCCGGCACCGCGACGGTGTGCGGCTCGAGCAGCAGCGCGGCGAAGAGCCCGAGGAGCGGAGGCGCGAAGGAGACCGGGCTCAGGTACAGGCTGCGCGAGACGCTCTGCACGCCGGTCGTCGCCAGGAAGATGAGCGCCGGCGCGGCGAGGACCAGCAGCCGTTCGGTGTCCGTGGCGAAGAGGAGCTGCAGATAGCTGAGCGCCACCAGGGGGCCCAGGCGCAGCGCCAGGGCCGGCCACCGGACCAGCCCCACCCCGGCCAGCAGCAGCAGCGAGGCGCCGAAGGGGCGGAGGGTGAAGGCGATCAGGCTGTCGAGGCCGATGGACCGGAGGCGCGGCAGGCCGATGTCGTGGAGCACCGCCAGGTAGCCGTAGCTGGTCTGGCCGCGGTGGACCAGGCTCAGCTCCGGAGGCAGGCCGCTCACGTAGGTGGGATCGTGGTTGAGCGCGGGGATGAGCAGCCGCACCGCGACCAGCATCAGCAGCGCGGGCGCGGCGGCCGCGGCGGCGGCGGCGAGCGCGCGGAGATCGAGCAGCCTGCGCGCACGCAGGCTGTAGTGGAGCGGAGCGATGAAGAGCGCCGACTCCTTGAAGAGCACGCCCAGCGCCAGGACGGCGGCGAAGAGGAGGTCCCTCCGCGTCAGCAGCAGGTACAAGCCGAGGACGACGACGAGGAGCACCGCCGCGTCCGGCGAGTAGCTCCAGCGCAGCCCGGTCTTGGCCCCGTAGCTCAGGGTGAAGTAGAGGAGCATCACCACCAGGCCCAGCTCGTTCGAGCTGCCGCGCCGGCGGCCGATGGCGAAGAAGAGCGCGCCGGTGAGCCACACGGTGACGAAGCTCAGCGCCGCGAAGGCGACGTGCGCGCACAGGGGGAGGAGCTTCGCGAGGAGCGGCACACCGACGCGCCAGCAGAACGGGGCCACGTGGAAGGTGCCGAGGGGGGCCTGGGCCATGTGGAGGTACTTGTGGTGGTCCCAGGGCCGGACGAAGCACGGGTCCTTGGCGATGCTGGCGGTGCGGAGCCCCAGGACGGTGGTGAACGCCAGCGAGATCGCCAGCGAGGTCAGCGCCAGGACCCGCGCTTCAGCCCCTGGCCGCGTGGTGGTCACGGTTCCCATCGGTCCCCTCCCGGCGCCGGTGAAAGCAACCCGCGATCCAGCCGCCGGCGCGCGGCCGCGCGGCCAAAGGGCCGGGAGCGCGAGAGGTCAGGGTCCTCCGGGGCGAAACAGGGACGGCGCGGCCCGGGAACGATCTCCCGGGGCGGAGTGAGGCGACGCAGCAGCCTCCACGGGCTACGGCTGCCCGTGCGCTCCGGGCAGGGCGAGCACACGTCGGCGCGCGGTGCAGGTACGGCTCTGCTCAGGACCTCCTCGGCGACCTGTCGAGAGTTGGGCAGAGCTGATACCAGAGAGCGGGGCGTCGCACAGCGTCGAGGAGGTGGCGAGGTGCACCGGCGCAGACTAGGATCAGGGCATGCTCCGCGCCGCGACCCATCTGCTGCTCCTGATCACGCTCCTCTCCTGCGGGGAAGGCCATCGCGCGAGCCGCGCCAGACGCGCCGAGGCTGAGCAGCGGGTCCTCTTCGTCTGCACCGGCAATTACTACCGGAGCCGCTTCGCGGAGGCCCTGTTCAACCACCAGGCGCGAGCGCGCGGCCTGCGCTGGTCAGCCTCCTCGCGCGGGTTCCGGCCCGCCGCTCGCCCCGAGGGTGACCGGATCGCGCCCGAGACGGTCAAGGCGCTCGAGCGGCTTCACATCCCGCCGGCGCAGCCTCCGGCCAGGCCGACGCTGCTCCGCGAGACCGACCTGCGGGAGGCGGACCTCGTCGTCCTCC
Source organism: Myxococcota bacterium (assembly GCA_022710245.1). Next base: position 49 of record JAKLHH010000852.1, on the reverse strand, counting down.
TCGACCGGAGCGAGCACGAGCCGATGCTGCGCGCGGCGTTCCCGCGCTT
>JAKLHH010000851.1 GCA_022710245.1 Myxococcota bacterium | reverse complement strand
CCCGCGCCCGCGCCGGTCTCGCCGTAGCTCAGGTCGCCGCCGAAGCCGTTCTGGTTCTTCGAGAGGTCGCGCAGCGCCTTCAGGCTGGTGACGAAGAAGCTGAACTTGGCCAGGGCCGCCACGTCCTTGGGCGTCCCGCCGCCGTCCTTCGTGACGACACCGCCGGTTTCTCCGACGACCACACCGCCGGTGTCTCCGATCACTCCGCCGGTGTCTCCCGGGGTGGTGTCGGGGACGGGGCTGGCAGAGTTACCGCATGCTCCGAGGGCGAGCGCGAGCACGATCGCCGCGGCGCCGCGCAGGTCGGGCGGTCGTGCGGAGCTGCCGCGACCAACGACTGGTGGATTGCGATGTCCGACTGGCAAGCGCTGACTCCTTTCGCTGAGACAACCCGTCCGCGGTACAAACTACTACTTTCCAGTGCCTGGGCTTGATCCGCCTGCTGCTGCCACCCGTCCTCCCACCGTACGCTCGAGCGCGAGCCAGGCTCGCCGGTGCTCGACCAGGAGCTCCAGGTAGGCGCGGCGGTTGCGCAGGACCACGTCCTCGCCCTGGAGCAGCGCCACCAGATCCACCTGGCCGCCCTGGATGGCGAGGGTCAGCAGGCGCTCGTGCTCGGCGAGGGCGGGGAGGACCTTGAGCCGGTAGCGCTCGAGCGTCGCCCGCTGCACCTCGAGGCGGGCATGGGCCCCCGCGATCTCCTGCCGCATCGACGCGAGGAGCGCCAGGGTGCGCTCGCGCTCCTCGGCGCGCTCGGCCTCGGCGACCATGATCCCTCCCCGGTTCCAGTTGAAGACGGGGAGCGAGACGTCGACCCCGAGCATGACGTCGTTCTGATACTTGGAGGAGCTGTTGTAGCGGTAGCGCGGCGCCGCGCTGAGCTGGATCCAGGGCCAGCGCTGGGCGTACTCGCGGCGCACCGCCTGCTCGCGCTGCAGGAAGCGCGCCTTCGCGGCGCGGAGCGCCGGACGCGCGGTGAGCGCCTGATCCTCCAGGGCCGCCACGGCCGGCGTCGAGGGCACCGGGCCCTCGCCCAGCGCTCCAGGCTGGGGCGCCAGTCCGACCTCGCCGCCGCCGAGGAGCCCTTGCAGCGCCCGCGCGAGCACCACGCGCTGAGCCTCCAGGTCATCCCGCTCGCGCTCCACCTGGGTGACGCCGAGGCTGGCCAGGTTCAGCTCCAGCCGCGTCGACCCACCGGCCTGGATCCGCTGCTTGACCAGCTCGACGATGCGCTGCCGTCGCTGCATGGTGCCGTCGATCAGGCGCCGCTGCTCCTCGATGGAGCGGAGCCTCGCGCAGACCGCGCGCACCTCGGTGGCCACCAGCCACTCGCGCTCGACGATCTCCTGCTCGACCTCCTGCAGCCCGGCCTGCGCCCGCTTGCGCTGCGCCGACCAGACCGTGGGCTGCGGCGGCGACCACTGCAGCGCGAGGCCGAGCCCGCCGGTCCCGTCGCCCATGCCCTGCAGGTGCAGCGCCTCCAGCCGCAGCCACGGGTTGGGGATCGCCGACGCCGCGACGATGGCGCCCTCCGCGACCTGGCGCTTGCGCCGGAACGCCCGCAGCTCGGGGTTCCGCACCAGCGCCACCGCCACCGCGTCGTCCTCGCCGAGCTGCCCGAGCTGCACAGCCGGCGCGCCGCGCCGCTCCGCCGCCGTGAGGGGGGGCGGGTTGCGGAGCTCCTCGAGCAGCGCGTGCTCGTCGAGGCTCTCGGCGTGGTAGCAGGCAGCCGTGGTGGCCGCGAGCCCCACGCAGGCCAGGAGGCGCGTCATCGGTTCGAGCTTCAGCGAGGGAGCGGCCATCGACTCCACCACGGCGGGTCCTGCCCGCGATCGAAGACCAGGATCAGCGAGCGGCCGTCGCTGCTCACCGTGACGCCCTCGGGCTTGAGCCCGCTGTAGCGGCGGAGCAGCTTCGGGGTCTGGCTCCCCGGCGCCGGCTTGCGCAGCCACCAGAGCCCGCCGCCGCCGTCGGGCGGCAGGCCCTTCGGCGAGTTCCCCAGCAGCACCAGCGACCCGTCGGGGAGGAAGTGCAGGTCGGCCAGCCCCTCGGAGACCATGCCGGAGGGGCCCGCGACCTTGAGCGCGACCTCGGCCCAGCGGGTCACCGCGCCGGCCGGGATGGACCCCGCGCGCAGCACGGCGGCCGGCGACGCCAGGCGCAGGATGACGGCGCTGCCGCCCGCGGTGAGCGGCGACTTGAGGCCGATGTAGAGCGCGTCCTTGTGGAAGGCGAGCGCCTCGAGGTCCAGGACTCCCCCCTCGTCCACGCCCGCGATCGCGAGGAGCCCCTGCCCCTTCGCGCTCCTCGCCGTGGTCAGATCCACCTGACCGACGACGCGAAGGGATCGCCCCGAGAGCCTCGCCTGCAGCAAGATGCGGCGCGCCGGCTTCGTCTTGCCCTTCTTGTTGGGCGAGTGCGACGTGGTGATGAAGAAGCTCCCGTCGGAGGCGAGCGTGATCGCCTCCGGGTCGTTGATCTTGTCGAGACCGACGAGGGGCACGGGCTCGGCGTCGACCTTCCCCGCGCCGTCCATGGCGAAGAGCCACGGCGCGTGGTGGGTGCCGTCGGGCTTGAGCCCGGTGTCGTCGCTGACGACCAGGTAGCGCCCGAGGGCCTTGCACCAGGCCACCCCCGACGGCTCGATGGTGCTGGTGCGCGCCTGCAGGCTCGCGGGGACCCGCATCGGCTGCGGGTCCTCGGGCTTGCTCGCGCTCGGAGCGTCCGCCCGCGCCGCACAGGCGGAGGCGCTCACCAGCAAGCAGACCCCGATCGCTCTAGAGACGGACATTCAGCTCCTCGCCGGGCAGCAGATCCTGGGACTGCGTGGCGATGGTGACGCGTCGTCCCCACTGCCTCGCGTTGGGCGCGATGCGGATCCGCGCGGGGAGCTCCTCGACCTCTGGCCCGATCTCGACCACCCGACCGGAGATCTTGGCGCCGAGGAGGCGCGCGCGCCGCACGACGGCGGCGTCGCCGAGCTTCACCGACCTCGCCTGCCGCGCCGGGAGCCAGGCCACCACGAACCCCGGTCGGCTCGTCACCACCGAGACGACCCCGGTGCCAGCGGCGACCACCTCGCCAGGGCGCCTGAGCAGGCCGGCCACCGTCCCCTCCACGTGCGACCTCACCACTGTCTCCTCGAGCTGGAGCTCGATCAGCCGCAGCTCGGCCTCCTTCGCGAGGACCGCCGCGCGGAAGGGCGCGACCCGCGTCTTGATCTGCTCCGCGCGACTCATGCGCGAGCCGTCCCCGACGACGCCACCGCCACGGCCGCGCCTGGCCGCCTCGCTGTAGGCTGTCGTGCGCGCGGCCAGCCCCTCCTGGAAGCGCCGCCGCTGCTCGAGCTCGGTCTGCCTCACCAGCTGGGCGGAGGCCAGCCCCTCGAGCCGCGCGAGCTGCCGCTTGAGCTCGGCGAGCTCGGCCAGGTCCTGCTTGGCGTTGGCCCTCGCCCGCAGCACCCAGATCTCGGTGCGCAGCACGTCGGCCTCCTGCCGATCCGTCTCGGCGAGCACCTCGGCCTTGACCCGCTCGAGCTGGGCGCGGAGGAGGTCTCGCTGCGCCTCCAGCTCGCGGCGCTCCATGCGCAGCAGCACCTCGCCGGCCTTGACCCGCTGGCCGAGCTTGACGACGACCTCCGCGATCTTGCCGGCGCGCACGGGGCCGAAGGCGTGGTTCAGCTCCTCGGCGTAGGCGTGCGCCGAGACCGTGTCGAGGCTGCCGCCGTGCGCGAGGAACCAGAAGCCGACCCCGGCCGCCAGCACCACGGCGAGCGCGGGGATGCGGGAGAAGATGGCGCGAGCGAGCTTTCGTCCAAACACGTTAGTCCCTCACAGCTCGACGGTGGTGTCCTGCATCAGCAGGGTAGTCCCGGTGAGCCCGGGGAGCTCCCCCAGCTCCTGGAGCAGCGTCGCCCGCGTCTCCTTGTGGGCCAGCCGCACGTGGTACACGTGCTCCTGGGCCTCGTCGCCCACCTCGCGGAGGTTGATCAGCACGAACGAGCGGCAGTGCCGCTTGAGCACCTGGACGAACCGCTTCTCCTCGAGGGCGGCCCTCGGCACGCGCATGCGCAGCACGGCGTCGAACTGCCGCCGCGAGCCGAAGGAGGCGTAGGAGACGTAGATCATCCCCAGCGAGAAGACGCCCGTGCCGACGATGGCGATGGCGAACGTCTGCACGCCGCAGGCCACCCCGACGGCGAGGGAGGCGAAGATGAACGCCAGGTCGCGCGGGTCCTTGAGGGTGCTGCGGAAGCGCACCACCGTCAGCGCGCCGACGACCCCGAGGCCGCGCGCGATGTCGTCGCCGATGGCCAGCATCACCAGCGCCGAGAT
>JAKLHH010000850.1 GCA_022710245.1 Myxococcota bacterium | reverse complement strand
ACCATTGGCCCTCCCGTTAGGTCTCGCAACCACGAGAAGGCCCTTGGTCCCCGTCTTGTTCAACCCCCATCTAGAACCGATCGAATTCGCTGAACTCTCTGGCCGCGATTCTGATGAGCGGTCAGCACGCCTCCAGCTTGACGCCCGCGAGGCAGATCCCGGAAGATGGTCGCCTCACAGCTCCGGTGTGCCGATGAGACGCTCTGCCTCGACGCTCCTGCTCGCCTCCTCGCTCGCCCTCCTCGGCGGCTGCAGCCTGCAGCGGATGGCGGTCAACCAGACCGCCGCGATCCTGCGCCAGTCGCTGCCCGCCTTCGAGACCGAGTGGGACTTCGAGCTCGTCGAGGCGGCGCTCCCGGCCAACATCAAGATGGTCGAGGGCTTCCTGCAGAGCGGCCAGGACAACCGCGACCTCTTGCTGATGGCCGCGCAGGCCTACGGCGCCTACGCGCTCGCCATCCTCGAGGACAAGCTCGAGCGCGCCGCCGAGGACTCGCCCGAGGCCACCGCTCTCGCGCAGCGCGCCCGGGAGATGTACCTGCGCGGGCACCGCTACGGGCTGCGCCTCCTCGAGCTGCGCCACCCGGGCTTCATCGCCGCCGCGGCCAAGTCCGTGGAGGCGCTCGAGCCGCTGCTCAAGGCCTGCGACCGCGAGGACGTCGCCGGCCTCTTCTGGGCGGGGATGCCGCTCGCCAGCGCGATCAACATCTCGCGCGACGACGTGACGATGATCTCCGAGATGCCGAAGGCGAAGGCGCTGGTCGCGCGCGTCCTCGAGCTGGAGGAGGGCTACTACCACGGCGGCGGCCACATGATCTTCGGCGCGCTCTACGGCGGCATGGGCAAGACGCTGGGCGGTGACCCCGAGCGCGCGCGCAAGCACTTCGACCGCGCGCTCGAGCTCACCCGGCGCCGCTTCCTCCTCGTGCAGGTGATGTACGCGAAGACCCTCGCCGTGCAGCTGCAGGACCGCAAGCTCTTCGAGAAGCTCCTCGGCGAGGTGCTGCAGGCCGATCTCTCCATCTTCCCCGAGCAGAAGCTCGCCAACGTCGCGGCGAAGCGCCGGGCGCGGCGCTTGCTGGCGCGCGCCTCCGAGCTCTTCTAGCCGCTGCACCGCCGGGCCTCCGCCCGGCCAGGAGACGCCATGACCCGAAGCCGCTGCACCTGGGTGCTCGCGCTCGCCGCGCTGCTCGCCGCCGCGCCAGCGCTCGCCGAGACGGAGCTCAAGATCGCCACCGTCGCCCCCGAGGGCTCGGCCTGGACGCGCATCTTCAACAAGATGAAGGCCGCGGTGGAGAAGAAGACCGCCGGCGCGGTGAAGCTGCGCCTCTACCCGGGCCAGGTGCAGGGCGACGAGCGTGACGTGGTGCGGAAGATCAACACCGGACAGCTGCAGGGCGGCTCCTTCACCGCCGTCGGGCTCTCGCTGATCAACCCGAAGGTGCTCATCCTGCAGATGCCGCTCCTCTTCAACTCCTACGCGCAGCTCGACAAGGTGCGCGCCGCGCTGCGCGCGGAGCTGGAGCAGTCCTTCCGCGACAAGGGCTACGAGCTCCTCGGCTGGGGCGACGTGGGCTGGGTCTACCTGATGAGCAAGGAGCCGGTCGCCAGCAAGGAGGACCTGAAGAAGCAGAAGGTCTGGGTCTGGAGCGATGACCCCATCTCCAAGGCGCTGATGCGGGAGATCGGCGCGTCGCCGCGCCTCCTCGGGCTGCCGCAGGTCTACCCGGCGCTCAACACCGGCATCGTCAACGCCGTCTACAACTCGCCGCTCGCCGCGCTGACGCTGCAGTGGCACACCAAGGTCAAGCACGTCTCCGACTTCCCGCTCGCCATCGCCATCGGCGCCACCGTGGTGAGCAAGAAGAGCTTCGACGCGATCAGCGCGGAGAACCAGAAGGTGGTCAAGGAGCTCTGCGAGAAGTTCCACGTCGCGCTCAACCAGCGCGTGCGCCAGGACAACGACAAGGCCTTCGAGGCGCTCAAGGCCGGCGGCGTGAAGCTGGTGACGGTGCCCGAGGCGAGCAAGCAGCAGTTCCGCGACGTGGCCGCCAAGGTCGCGCAGCAGTTCGCCCCGCGCTACTACTCGAAGGAGCTCCTCGACAGGGTGCGCAAGCTCCTGCGCTGAGCCCGGCCGCTCCCTGAGCGCGCAGACATCGGTCCAGGAGCCATCAGATGAACACGACTTGGTTCTGGTCCTGGGTCTGCGTTGCTCACCGGTAGGGCGTCCCCGGCGCCGCGAACGCGGCGACCAGCCGCGCGGCTGCGAGGAGCCGCCGCGGCTCCCGCTCGATCCCCCGGAACCAGAAGCAGGTCATGCGGCCGCTCCGCTCGAGGGTGCCTTCGCCCAGCTCCGCGGCGACGCCCGCAGCGCCAGCGGGAAGAATCGCCCTCGCCGCATCGGAGCCGAGCTCGCTCGAGGACGCCGCGACCTCGGCGTGGCCGCTGACCCACGCGCACGTGCAGGCGCGCCCCTCGCGCAGGCAGGGCCCGAGGAGCACCTCGGCCTCGAGCGGCAGCCGGACGCAAGGGAGGTCGTCGACGGTGGTGGACGCGGCGTCGGGGAGCGCGCGCAGCTCGTCGAGGCCGAAGACCTCATCGCGGGTGAGCTCGCGGATCAGTGCGATGGCGCGCTCCGAGAGCTCACCCACCGACGCCCAATCGTCTTCCGCGACAGAGCGTGTGAGGACGACCGCCTTGCCATTGCTGCGGAGCTCGTTCCCGCTGCTGCTCGGTGCCAGGAGCTCATGCCTCTGAGGGCCTTGGATCTCGGGGAGCGGCGCCAGCAGCTCGCGCGCCTGAGAGGACCAAACCTGCTGCGTGAACCTGGGCGTTGGCGAGTCGAGCGCAAAGCACCGGTCGAGGGCTGCGTCCCTGAAGACAACATGCCGGGCGTGCACCCCCGCGAGCGCCTTCGGCCGTATCGTGAAGTGCGGACCAGCTGGCAGCGGGAAGCGACCCCGGCAGCGAAGGCGCGCCTTGTGGAGGTCCACCTCGAGTTGGATCGGCGCGTCGGCGAGCTCCAAATGCCAGGTGTTGCTGGTGCGCCGCAGCGTCGATCCCTGGCACCGGCGCTGCAGCTGCTGCACCTCCTCTGATGCAGTGTATCGCCGCGAGGCGCGTGACTGCCGGTCCCGCCAGATGGCTGTGACGAGCCACGCAAGGGAGGCCAGCCCAGCCAGCACCGCAACGAGATCCTCCATCGCGACGCAATGCTACGCTGGTTGGCGGCCACTGGCGAGCCGGAGGCGTGCGCAGGTGCCGTCGCTGCCGTCGCCGCTCGTGCTTGCCCCTGCCCCCCGAACCGCCATACCCTCGGGCCGCGGAGGTCTCGCCTTGATCAAGCTGATCACCAAGCTCGACCACTTCCTCGCCAAGGTCGAGGAGGTCACCCTCGCCCTGCTCCTCGTCGGCATGATCCTGCTCGCCTCGCTGCAGGTCCTGCTGCGCAACGTCTGGAACACGGGCATCGACTGGGCCGACAGCTCGCTGCAGAACGCGACGCTGCTCCTCGGCCTGCTCGGCGCCGCGGTGGCGACCAGCGAAGGGCGGCACCTGACCATCGACATCCTCTCGCGGGTGACCAAGGGGCGCTCGAAGCTCCTGCTCAAGGTGGTGATCGGGCTCTTCGCGGTCTTCCTCTGCGCGCTCCTCACCCAGGGCGGCTGGGTCACCTTCAAGGTGAACCACACGCAGTGGCTCGCCACCCTCCCGCAGGGCTGGAGCCAGGCGCACAGCATCAAGCAGGAGATCCTCGAGGGGAACATCCCGCAGTGGCTCTCGCAGGCGATGCTCCCGATCGGCTTCGGGCTGATCGGCTTCCACTTCTTGCTGCGGCTGATCCGCGACCTCCACGCGCTCGCGACCGGCAAGGAGTGGGAGAAGTCCAGCGACGCGGGGCTCGAGGGTGACGCCGCCCTCGACGAGATGCAGCGCCGGGCGACCGGCGTCGAGGTCGCGCCGGCGGCCGGGAAGGAGGCGCGGCCATGATCTACGCCGGCCTCGGGCTCCTCGTCCTCGCCATCCTGGGCGCGCCGCTCTTCCTGGTCCTCTCGGGCACCGCGCTCGCCGGCTTCGTCGCCGTCGGGCGCCCGCCGGCGGACGTCACCGGCGAGATCAGCAAGCTGGTGCAGTGGGACACGCTCGTCACCATCCCCTTCTTCACCTTCGCCGGCTACCTCCTCGCGCAGAGCGGCGCGCCGCGGCGCCTGGTCGAGGTGACGCGCGCGCTCTTCGGCTGGATGCCGGGCGGCATGGCGCTGGTCACGCTCTTCGCCTGCGCCTTCTTCACCACCTTCACCGGCGCCACCTCGATCACCATCGGCGCGCTCGGCG
>JAKLHH010000085.1 GCA_022710245.1 Myxococcota bacterium | reverse complement strand
AGCCGCCGTCACCAGCAGACGTCACCAGCCGCCTTCACCAGCAGCCGTCACCAGCAGCCGTCACCAGCAGCCGTCACCAGCAGCCGTCACCAGCAGCCGTCACCAGCAGCCGTCAACGGTCGCGGCGCGTCGTCGAGCGCGACGGCCCGTGAGCCGAGCTCAGCTCGCGGCCGCGGTCGGCCTGCGATCCAGGTAGACCGCCGCGTAGCACGGCCCCATGTGGAGCACGCGCTCCACGCTCCCCTGCGCCTCGAGGAGCCCGCCGCGCGTCAGCAGGCGCCGCAGCTCGTCCTCGGAGATGGCGGAGAGCGGCTCGCGCAGGATCACCCGGCCGCCTGGTGCGAGCTTGCGCAGCAGGTGCGCGACCAGCTCGGCGCGGTCGCCCGCCTCGAGGTCGTGGAGGACGAAGTGGCAGACGATGACGTCCCTGCGAGGCCTCCGGGATCTCCAGCGCGCGGAGGTCGCCGCAGGCGAAGAGGCGCCGCGCGAGGTGCACCGAGAGGTTCCCCGCGCCGCAGCCGAAGTCGAGGACGCGCTCGTCTCCTCGGAGCCCGAGGCTCGCCGCGTAGCGAGCGTAGCCGCCCGCGAGGACGCGGCCCGCGAGCCGCGTGAGCAGGAGCTCGACCATGGAGGGTTCCTTGATCATCGAGAGCTCTCCTTGTCGTCGCCGCGCGCCGCATCCGAGGCCACACGCCGCAGCAGCTCGTGCTCCCCGCCGCGGGCGCCCCGCCGATCTGCGCCGGAGCTCCGGTGTAGCAACACTCGTCGCTGGAGCGCAAGCGACCGTGTGGCGTTTCGCCGCGCGCCGCGCCCTCGCCGCCGACTCTTGCCGCATTGTCACGCCCCGTGGCGCCTCCTATGTTGCCGGCGTCTGCAGGAGAGAGCGTCTCGGAGCGCACCGTCGGCGGCCCGGCGCCGCGCGCGCCTCACCCGGAGGTGATCTGTGAAGGGCAAGAGAGCTTCGCGGTACTGGCACGTCGGCATCATCCTCACGGCGAGCTGCGCGAGCGCGCTCGGCTGCGGCCCCTCGTCTCCCGAGGAGCACGCCGCGGTCCGCGCGCCGGAGCCGCCGCGCGCGATGACTCGCATCTCGGCCACCGACGAGGACGAGGACGGCGTGGCGAACAGCCTCGACCAGTGCAGCAAGACGCCGAAGGGCGCCAAGGTGTGGACCGGCGGGGCGTGGGCGGGCTGCGCGGGCGGCCAGTACAAGAACGCCACCGACAGCGACCGCGACGGCGTGGTCAACACGAAGGACGCGTGCCCGGGCACGCCCTGGGGCGCCGGCGTCGACGCGACCGGCTGTCCGCTGCCCGACAGCGACGGAGACGGCGTCCCCGACGTGAAGGACCTCTGCAGCGAGACGCCGGCTGGCGCCGCGGTCTGGACCGGGGGCGACTGGCTCGGCTGCGCGGGCGGCCAGCTCAAGGACAGCGACGACACCGATCGCGACGGCGTCGCGAACAGCGCTGACCAGTGTCCGCAGACGCCGTCCGGCGCCGTCGTCGACGCGACCGGCTGCCCCGCTGGCACGTCCACCCCGGCGCCGGGACCCGCCTGCGCCAGCGTGCCCCCTCGCGACTGCACGGGCGGCGACGCGACCTGCGCGCAGCTCGGGCTCTTCTGGCCGACGCAGACCGACACCTACGTGGCCACCAACGGCACCGCGTTCAGCACCCTGCGGCGCGACACGACCATGCTGGTGAAGTACGCGGCGGCCTCGGTGGCCTGCCTGCTGCCGGGGAGCTACCCGCTCGGCCTCGGCGACATGAGCATGGCCGACGGCTCGATGCCGAAGGACAACGGCTCGCCGCGCCACCCGGCGGGCTCGCACGACTACGGCCGCGACATTGACATGGCGTACTTCCAGCTCGGCGCCGGCAACAACTACCTGAACCCGGTCTGCGAGCACACCTCGGGAGGGGTCGAGCAGTACCACTGCACCGGCTACCCGAGCTGGCTCGACGTCCCGCGCACCACGCTCTTCATCGCCAAGCTCTTCGAGAGCGACCGGGTGCGGGTGATCGGCGTCGACGGGCAGATCGGCGCGCTGCTGAAGGCGCAGGCGCAGCAGCTCTACCAGGCGGGCACCATCAGCGCCGAGGTCCTCGGCTACTTCACCTCCAAGCTGGGCTACGAGCCGACCAACACCGGCAACGGCTGGTACTACTACCATCACCACCACATGCACATGAGCACCTGGACGACGACCTACGCGAGCTATGCGGCCGAGGCCTACGCGGCCTACCAGGCGAAGGCCGCCGCGAAGAGCGCGGCGAGCAGCGTGCCCCTCGAGCAGCCGCGGCTCGCCCACCCGCTGACCCTGGCCGACGGAGAGCTCCTCCCGGCCCGACCCTAGGCGCAATGCCGTTCAGTTAGCGAGCCAACACGCTCGCTCGGCCCCCCCCCGTGCGCGACTGTCGGCGGTGGCCTCCATCCCGAGAGCCGAGGCCGACTCGGCCCATGGACCCTCGTCGAGCGCCAGAAGAGCCTGCTCCAGCACCGACGACGAACGCTCGACGAATCGGCCCCGAGCGCGACTCGCGCCCGGCGCCTTCCCGATCAGGTCCATGGGCCGAGTGGGCCGAGGACACCGCCAGCCTCGAGTGCCCGAGGGGTTAACTGATCGGCCCGACCCTAGGCGCCAGCGGACGGAGAGCTGCGCCAGCCGAAGACGCCCGCCGTCCCGTCGCCTCAGAGCTTCGCCTTGAAGGTGCCCGTCGCGTCGCCCGGCAGGTTCCAGGCGCCCTTGAAGGTGCCCGGCGCGGTGAAGGTCCCGTCGAGGGTGCCGCGCAGGTCGGTGCCGCCCGTCGAGCCCGGCGGCCGGCCGAGCGCGCTGTGCAGCGCGCCGCAGGTCAGCCCGGGCAGCACGAACGGAAAGGTGGTGGCGCCGCCGCCGCTCTTGGTCACCACCACGGCGCCGCTCTCGACGGTGAGCCCGCCCGCGCCGGCGGCCACCTTGAAGGAGATCGTGCCCGTGTACGAGCCGGCGAGCGTCCCGGTGTAGGTCCCCGCCGTCACCTGCGGGCAGCCACCGCCCTCGTGCACGGCGAGCCCGTCGGCGACGCCGCCCTCGCCGGCCGCGTGGTCCGTGTCCACCTGGAACCCACCGCCCCAGTCGTGACCGGGCGTCACGCCGAGGTCAGCCTGGCCGGTGGGTGGCCGCTCACCCGCGCAGGCGATGAGGAGCGAGCCGAGGGCGAGGACGCCGAGCCGGCGGAAGAGACCGCTGCGGGTAGTCATGGCAGGCTGCTGTTGCGAGGCGAGTGCCAGCGCAAGCCAGCGGATCGGCAAGGACGAGCTGGGGCCGGCCTCCTCGCCCTGGGGTCGGTTGTTCCCTCCGCACCGCCAGCGCTACTCGCGCAGGGTGCGGAGCAGGTCCGCCGCGTTGGCCGGGGCGTGGCCACCCACGTCGTTGTTGAAGTAGGCGTAGACGTCGAGCCCGGCGTCGAGGAGCTTGCGCAGCCGCCGCGCCTGCGCGCGGAGCTGCGGCCTGCTGTAGCAGCCGCTGCAGGGCCCCGCCGCGGTTCGCCCGTGGTAGCGCAGGTAGACCCAGTCCGCCGTGAGCTCCGCCGGGTGGCCGTCGAGGAGATCGTGCTGGCAGAGCGCCGCCCCGTGGCGTCGCAGCACCGCGTAGACCTCGGGGCAGAGCCAGCTCGAGTCGCGCAGCTCCACCGCCCAGCGGTGCCCCGTGGCCGTCGCCGCTGCCAGGAACTCGTCGAGGCGGGGCGTGTTGACCTTCCACCTCGGCGGCAGGTGGACGAGGACCGGCCCGAGCGCGGCGCCGAGCCGCTCGGCCCCGGAGAGGAACCGCGCGATGGGCTCTGTCGGCTCGAGGAGCTTGCGCATGTGGGTGCCGTAGCGGCTGAACTTCACCGCATAGAGGAAGCCGGGCGGCGCCTGCGCTCGCCAGGCCTCGAACGCGGCCGGGCCCGGCAGACGATAGAAGGTGTTGTTGAGCTCCACCGTGTCGAAGCAGGTGGCGTAGTGCTCGAACCAGCGCGTCCTCGGCAGCTCGGCCGGGTAGAAGAGCCCCGCCCAGTGCTCGTAGTGCCACCCCGAGGTCCCGACCCGCAGCTCCGCCATCCCGGAAGTATGCCCCCGCAGGGTCGGGCCCAGCCACCCTCGCGCCGCCCGCCCCGACGGGTCGCGCCCAGCCACCGTCGCGCCACGCCCGCCCCGCCGGGTCGCGCCCAGCCGCGGCGGGTCGCCGCCGCCCAGCCCCCGAGGCACGCGCGCCTGGTGCGCTGGACGCTCCCCCCGACGGCTGTCAGACTGAGCCCGCATGGGCCCGCCCCTCGACGCCTACCCCGATCCCGGCTCGTGCCGCCCCGACCGCCTGCGGCTCGCGGTCACCGCGCTCGTCCTCGACGACCAGGGCCGCGTGCTCCTGCAGCAGCGCGCGGACAACGGTCACTGGGGCCTGCCCGGCGGCGGGGTCGAGCCCGGAGAGAGCCTGGTCCAGGCGCTCGCGCGCGAGGTGCGCGAGGAGACCGGCTACGAGGTCGAGGTGGTGCGCCTGGTCGGCGTGTACAGCGATCCGACGCTGCGGCAGTACACCCGCTACCCGGACGGCGAGCTCGTCCACTACGTGAGCTGCACCTTCGAGTGCCGCGTGGTGGCCGGCGCGCCCGCGCTCTGCGACGAGACGCTCGCGCTCGCCTGGCACCGCCCGGACGCGCTCCCCGAGCCGTTCGTGCCGCCGCACCGCGTGCGCCTCGCCGACGCGCTCGCCCGCCGCGAGGCCGCGTTCGTGCGCTGACCCGGCCGCGAGCCGCGCGGCGCGCTGATCATGTACCCGCAGGCACGACGCCTATTGACCCGCCCTCCGCCCGACGCCATTCTGTCCGTGCGTGCTCCAGCCGGAGCAGGACAGGCGATCGCCGCCGGGCTTGGTCCCGGGGGAGGAAAGTCCGAGCTCCACAGGGCAGGGTGCCGGGTAACGCCCGGTGGGGGTGACCCCAAGGAAAGTGCCACAGAGAGCAGACCGCCACGCGTCCGGCGGGCAACCGTCGGGGGCAGGCAAGGGTGAAAGGGTGCGGTAAGAGCGCACCGGGGCCCTGGTAACAGGGCTCGCATGGTAAACCCCACCCGGAGCAAGACCGAACAGGGACGGCCCGGATGTTGGGTCGCGGCAGCTAGGCGGGAAGCCCGCGGCGCCGCTCCCACGCCGGGCCAGAGGCGGCCCGTCTCAGTTCCCGGGTAGGTCGCTCGAGCGGCGCGGCGACGCGTCGCCTAGATGAATGATCGCCACGCGCGGCGGGCAACCAAGGCGCGGACAGAACTCGGCTTAACGGCCTGTCTCCGACGGGAGCACGCGCTTTTTTTCCTCGTGATGCGATGCCGCTTGCAGAGCGGCACCTCGTCTTGCTTGCTTCGAGGCGCGCTACTTCGAGGCGGTGGTCACGGGCGCGGGCTCGAGCTGCGCGACGAGGCGCTGCTCCGCCTGCGTCACGCGCGACGCGATCTGCCAGCTCTTCGGGTCGCCGCCGAAGCGCTCCAGGCCCTGCCGCGCCAGCTCGGCGCGGAAGCGCGGGTGCGCGACGCGGATCAGCGCCTGCGCGCGCGCGACCACGTCCTTGCCGCGGAGCTCGGCGACGCCCCACTCGGTGGCGACGCGGTCCATGTCGTAGCGGTTGGTGGTGACGACCAGCCCCGGCGCGAGGTCGAGCGTGATGGTGGAGACGGTGCCGTTCTTCACCGTCGAGCGCAGCGTGAGGAAGCCCATGCCGCCCGGCGAGCGCTGCACGGCGCGGAAGAAGTCGACCTGCCCGCCGACGCCGCTGTAGGGGACGGGGGTCACCTTCCCGTCGGGACCGGTGCGCGGGATCATCTCCGAGCAGGCCTGGCCGTAGAGGTCGACGCCGACGCCGGAGTTGACGGCGACCAGCTTGCGGCGCGCGCCGGCGACCATCGGGTCGTTGATGGTCGCGGTGCCGACCAGCTTCACGCGCTTGTCCTTGGCGAGGAAGTCATAGAAGGGCTGCTCGCCGATGCCGAAGCCGAGCTTGATGGCGTCGCGCTGCTTCGCGATGATCCCGGCGTCGGCCATCACCTTGAGGCCGTTCGAGCCGATCTCGGTCCAAACCTTGACGCGGAAGCGACCGCCCTTGTCGTTCAGCTGCTTGCCGCGCTCGGCGAGCTGACCGGCGACGGCCTCCTGCAGCTCGCCGATGCCGAGCTGGAGCGTGGCGCCGTTCGGGACGGCGGCGGCCACGTGCTTCGCGATCAGCTGCGAGGCCTGGTCCTTCGCCTCGAAGCGCACCTGCGGCATCGACTTGCTGGAGGCGACGAGCGCGTCGATGTGGCTCACGTGCAGGCGGCTGTCGCCGCGCGTGCGCGGCACGTTCGGGTTCACCTCGGCGATGATCTTCACCTTGGGATCGGCGAGCAGGCCGAGCACATAGTCGGCGTTGGGCCCCATGCTCACATAGCCGCGGGCGTCCGGCGGGGAGACGCGGAGGAAGACCACGTTGGGCTTCAGCGTCGTCGTCACGAGCCGCGGGATCTCGCTCAGGTAGGTCGGGGTGATCGTGATCTTGTCGAGGTTCTGGCGGAGCCCGCCGTTGATGAAGAGCGCGTTCACCTGCAGCTTGCCGGGCGCGCCGGTCGCGTGCGTGGGCTGCTCCAGGTGGGCGGCCGCGTGCAGGACCTCCACCGGCTTCTTGCCACCCAGGCTGGCGCTGCGGCGGACCAGGGCGTCGACCAGCTCCTGCGAGGCGCCCGCCTCGGCGGGGAGCAGCACGCGCTGGCCGGATCGCACCAGCCGCATGGCCTGGTCCGCGGAGACCGTGGGCGGCTGGCGCGGCTTGGTGGGGGAGAGGCGGAGCTGCGGGGGGGAGCTTCGGTGGGTGTCAACCCGCTTGCGGCCGGAGGCCGGATCGAACCCCTGGCCAGCGCGCGAGCCGGCCTCCACAGGTGCTGCGGCCAGCAGCGCGGCCACGGGGAGCAGGACCAGCAGGCTGAGGATCGAGAGGTTACGAGAGGTTCTCGAGTGCATGACCGACTCCGCACCGTGTGGTCGCTCTCACCTTTTGCAGGTTCCTTGCCAGGCTGAGCATGGGTGCGCAGCCATGACGCGTCGCGGTGCAGCGGGGTTGGGCAGACCCCGCCGAGGCGACGTCTTGGCGCAGCCGACCAGTGGGGGAAGGCACTCAGCGCTGGGGGCCGACCACCGGGGAGGCAGGCTCGCCCGGAGGCGGGCCGCTGAGGTGCTCGAGGCAGCGCTCCAGCACCTGCTGCTCGTGCTTCAAATAGTCGCGGAACTCGCGGTGATCGCTCCGCCGGATCTCGGGGAGCAGCTCGCGCATCCGCTCCCGCACCAGCGCGAGCAGGACCTCGCGCTCCTCGCCTGGCAGCTCATAGACCATCACACACCTCCAGCCACGCTCCTTCCGGAGTATGGGCTCGCGCCGCGGAGCGGACGAGGGGGCCGTGGCGATGGGCGCGGCGTGCTCGGCGAGGCGAGGTGGCGGGCGTGGCGTGCTCAGCGCGGCGTGCGGAGAGCGACCCGCCGGTCGGGAGGCACCGTGGCGGGATCCACCCGGGGGCCAAGGAGGAGCGCGCGCGGATCCGCGGCCCAGCCGGCTCCCTTCTCGAAGAGGACGAAGGCGCCGGCGCCGTCCGGATCGTGGAGGAGCAGGCCGGGCCGGTAGCCCGCGCGCCAGAGCTCACCCGCGGCCACGAGCGGGCGGTGGTGGACGCCGGCGCCCGGCTTGTAGAACGCGATGACGCGTGGGTCGAAGGCGAGGAGCAGGCGCGCGAGCGGCGCCGGCTCGCGGGTGCGCAGGCGCGCGACCTCGGGGGTGGCGACGCCGAAGAGATCGAAGAACGGCTGTCCGGACCAGTAGGCGAACTGCCCGGCCTGGATCGACGCGACCCGCGCCAGGGGTCCGTAGCGCTCGCGCACCCAGCGGCCGGCCTGCGCCTCGAAGTTCTGCCGGTAGGTGGCGGGGCGCAGCGGCTCGGTCGCGCGGCGCAGCCAGCCGGCGGGGCGCTCGCGGTGCTCGGCGAGGGCGCGGGCGAGCGACTGCCGCGTCAGGCGCGGACCGGCAGGCCCGACCTCGAAGCTCGGCGGGAGGCGCGGCCCGAGCGCGAGGAGGTCGAGCTGCGAGAGGAGGAGCAGCAGCAGCGCGCCGCCCGGGACCGCGAGGCGGGAGAGCCGGACGGCGAGTCCGGGGGGGCTCGAGGGTGCGGAGGGCCTGCGCGCGGCGGCCGCCAGGTGACAGCCCGCCTCGGCGAGGACGCAGAGCGCGAGCGGGAGCGCGGGGACGGCGAAGCGCGCCTGCCCGAACATGTGCGGCCAGTCGCCGCCGGAGAGGAGCAGGAAGAGGAGCTGCGCGAGGAGCGCGAGCACCATCGCGCGCAGTCGCAGCGAGGGCCGCGCGGCGTGGAGCACGAGCCCGGCGACGAGCGCGCAGGGCAGCAGCGGCTCGCGCAGGCAGGTGACCCAGAGGTACGCGAGGCCCGACTCCAGCCGCCCGGCCTCGCAGAGGAAGCGCAGCTGCTTGGCGTGGAAGGCGTTGGGGAGCAGGTCGCGGAAGTAGAGCAGGCGGAGGAGCAGGGCCGGGGCGTAGAGCGCCGCGAACCAGCCGGCGAGCCCGAGCGCGCCGCGCCGGCCGAGCTGCTTCACCGACGCGGGCGTCGAGGCCGGCCAGCGCAGCAGGGCCGCGAGGACCGCGAGGAGGTAGAGCGGGCCCTCGGGGCGGCAGAGGGAGAGGAGCGCGAGGAGCAGGCCGGCGGGGAGCCAGCGGCGGGACCGCCCGTCGGCGACCTCGGGCAGCACGAGCAGTGCCCCGAGGAGCAGCAGGCCGGCGAGCGGCGTCTCCAGGCCGCTCACCGCGGCGAGGCCGAAGGCCCCGCTCCCCGCGAGCGCGAGCGGCGCCCAGAGCGCGATCGCTCCGAGGCGCCTGCCGAGCGCGAGGGCGAGGAGGACCAGCGCGAGCGCCGAGGCAGCGACGCCGAGGATCAGCGCCGCGCTGAGCGCGGAGGCCCCGGCGCGCACGGCGCCGCCGAGGAGGAGGACCTGCAGCAGGCTGGAGGCCGCCTCCACCCGCGGTCCGCCGGCGTTGAAGCGGAGCCCGTGGCCGGACGCGAGGTGCTCGGCCACCCTGAACGTGATGAAGGCGTCGTCGGCGAGCTCCCAGCGCCGGTTCTGCATGCCGGCGAGGAGCGTCGCCGCGAAGAGCACGAGCGCTCCGCCCGCGGCGAGGAGCGGCCAGCGGCGGGTTCGCGCAGACCGCGGCGGCGCCGGAGCGGAGGGCGCCGGTGCGCGGGGCGCCGGCCTCACGGATCCCCGGGGAGGCTGCGCCAGCCCGTGGGGAGGTCGAGCCGCCTGACGCGGAGGTAGCTGAGCACGGCCGGGCGGCCGCGACCGCGGAGCGTGAGGTCGAGGGTGCCGTCCTCGACCCAGACGGCCCAGCGGCGAACCTGCGGTGCCCCCGGGTAGGCGCCCTCGTGGAGGTCGAGCCCGCGCGCGAGGGGAGCGCCCTCGGCGTCGAGGTCGACTTGCCGGCTGGCGCCCGGCTGGCGCTCCTCGCCGTCGACGAAGATCAGCTCCAGCTCGAACCAGCCGCGCCCGGTGCGGAGGCGATAGGCGAACGCCTCGCCGGTGCGCACGGTGGCGAGCGCCTCGCGCGGCGCCGGCGGCGGCTCGGGGACGGCCTCCAGCCGCTGGCGCGACGCGGCCCCGCCGAGGTGGCCGGCGCGGCCGTCCCAGGGGTGATCCTCGGGGCCGCCGCAGTCCACCTCGAAGGTGAGCCCGCGGCCGGGGGCCTGCAGCGCGAAGCGCGTGGGCGCCCGCGCCTGCCGGCCGACGTGGGCGGCGAGGAGCGCCGCGCCCGCCGCGATGACGAGGAGGCCCACCGCGAGCACCGCCCCCGCGCGTCGTCCCAGCCAGCCGTCGAGGCGCGCGAGCGTGCGCCCGCCGAGCGACGCCCTGCCGCTCGCCGGGTCGCGCGGCGCTGGCTCGTCTGGAGCGGCGAGCATCACTAGCGCCGGAGCTCCCAGGCGGGGAGCTCCTTGCCGCCGGCGAGCGCGATGATGGTCCGCTGCAGGAGCTTCACGACGTAGGGGTGGTTGTGCAGGCCGCGGCTCTTGTCCGCCTCGACCAGGAGGTAGTTGTAGGCCGCGCGGTGGAGGAGGAGGTCCGCGTCGGGGAAGAGGAAGGGGTGCTCCTCGCGCTCGATCACCCCGTTGCGATCGCAGTCGCCGAGGTCGAAGCCGGCGGCGTCGACGACGACGATCTTGGTGCGCCAGCCGCTCTTGACGAAGACGCCGCGGCTCGCGCTCGGGGCGCAGCCCTCGTGGCCGCGCGCGGTGATCGCCGCGGTGAGGCGCGTGCGCAGCGCCGCCATCAGCCCGTCGACCTCCTCGCGCACGCTCTCCACGCGGCCGTCGCCGTCGTAGTCGCCCTGCGCCTTCGGGTCGAAGGTGACGCGCCCCTCGTGGCAGGCGCGGCAGGGGCGGGTGTTCGGCACGCCCTCGGACGAGGTGGCGCGGAAGGTGTGATCGCCGACGGTGCGGTAGCCCACCTCGCCGACGGCCGGCCCCTTGTCCATGTGGCAGGTGACGCACCCCTCGCCGGCGGTGCGCGAGCAGGCGGCGCCCTCGAGCGGCGCCTCGCCGGTGGCGCCGAGGTCGAAGCCGGCCCGGCCATAGGCGAGGTCCGCCTGCGGCGAGTGCGGCGCCAGGCGGTCCACCAGCGTGGCCGCCGCGCGCACGTCGTGGTCAGTGTTGTGGCAGGTCGCGCAGAGCGCCCCGGCGCCGATCTCCTTCAGCTCGAGGCCGCTCGCGGTCTGCACCGCGCCGTAGCGGAAGAGCTGGGCCGCGTTGCGCGCGTACATCGGGCTGTGGCAGGTCTGGCAGGTGATCGGCGCGAGGTTCTCGCAGCAGCTCATCACCACCACGTCGCTCGAGGGCGGGCGGCCGAGCGCGAAGTTGGAGTAGTAGAAACCCTGCGCGGTGTGGCAGCGGGCACACTCCTTCCGCGACTCGGGGCCGTTGAGGTCGCCCTTGATGGTGCGGGACATCTTGCTCTGCCGCCACTGGGCGACGAGATCCTGCTCGGGCTTGCGGTCGTGGCAGCGCGCGCAGACGCCCGCCTCGAAGCGGCCTGGCTGCTCCGCGACGGGCGGATCGACGCGGGCCGGGCCGTGGCACGCCAGGCAGTAGATGTTGCTGTTGTCCTTCACCGCCTGCGGCAGCGCGGCGTAGGTGCCGGCCGCGGGCGTCACCGGGAAGCTGACGCCCCAGAAGTCGGCGGCGTCGTCGTAGCCGCCGTTCGGCAGGCTGCGATCGTAGCCGAGGGCGTGGCACGTCGCGCACGACTCCGCCGAGCGGCCGCGCTCGGAGGTGAGCTCTCCGTCGACGAGCTTGCGCCAGGTCGTGGCGTGGCGGGTCCGCTCCCAGCTCTGCTGCAGCGGCGGGTGGCAGCCGCTGCGCCCGCAGTCGCGGTTGACCTGATCCCAGGAGCCGACGACCAGTGAGAAGGTGAGCATGGTGCGCGAGCGGACGTCCTGCAGCACGATCGTCTGCTGCACCGTGAGCGGCCCGTTCGGGATCGGCCGCACGGACGGCGTGCGCGTGGTGGCGCCCTCCAGCGTCTGCTGCCAGCCCGGCGGCCACTTCGTCGCCTGCCACTCCCAGGGCCCCTCCTTCTCGCCGAGGAAGTAGTAGCGGTCGTAGGGCGGCACGCTGTTGAGGCCGCCGGTGACGTTGGTCGAGGTGACGAGGACCGTGTCGCGCGCGGTGACGCCGCTCTTGCTCCGCGCCGAGACCTGGAAGACGTACTCGCCCGCCTCGTCGTGAGAGAAGGAGAGGAGCTGCGGCCGGTCGGGCAGCGGGCGCACGTCCTCCAGCTTCGCCGTGACGAAGCGGAGCGAGGCGCCGCTCCAGCTCGACACGCTGCCGCCGATCTCGGGGCCCTCGAGCTTGGTCCAGACGAAGCTCGCGCCGTCCCAGTCGGCGCCGCAGGCGGTGGCGCTGGCGACGAGCGCGATCGGCTCGTCGAAGCCCACGCGCAGGCGGTCCGGTCCCGCGGAGACGCAGGGCGTGAGCTCGGCAGCGAGCGCGGTCGCCTTGCCGCGGCGCACCCGCGCCACCAGCTCCTGCGGCTTGAAGCCGGGCGCGCGCACGGCCGCGGTGTAGTTGTCCTCGGGCAGATCCTCGAGCTTGAGCTTGCCCTCGGCGTCGGTCACCCCGGTGACGCCGCCGGGGGAGAGCTCCACGGGCGCGCCCACCACCGGCTCGCCCAGGGGGTGCAGGGCGCCGAGGGCGGCGACGCCCTTCGCGCAGCGAGGGCGCGGGTAGGCCGGGCCACGCACCTCGAGCTCGAGCGAGCCGCGAGAGGCAGGCTCGAGGCAGCCGGAGGCGAGCAGCGCGAGCACCGGGAGCGGGAGGTGCCGCGCCGGACTGAAGAGCTTGGCCATGAGAACCTCTGCAGAGATATTAGAAGCCACGCCGCCGCGGAGGCAAGGAACCCACCGCAGGTCAGTGGAGAGGACAGCAACCTTCGGGCCAGCGCCGGAGGTCGGGGGCGAGGCGAGAGGCGCGTGGATCGACGATGGTCCGGAGGCGACCCGCGATGACCGGCGGGGCCCCAGGGCCCCGAGGCGAGGCCGTCACGCGACGGCGAGGAGCGCGCCGCCGCTCCGCAAAGTGTGTTTCGCGCCGGTCTGCTGCTAGAATCCGGGCGGGACGGCGCGGTACGCGTCGTGCATCGGTGGTCGGGCGGTGGTGATCGGGGCGGAGGCGCGGTACGCGTCGTGCTTCGGTGGTCGGGCGGTGGTGATCGGGGCGGAGGCGCGGTACGCGTCGTGCGTCGGTGGTCGGGCGGTGGTGATCGGGGGAGGCGCGGTGCGCGTCGACGAGGGCTCGCGGGTCCACGCGTGCGCCT
>JAKLHH010000849.1 GCA_022710245.1 Myxococcota bacterium | reverse complement strand
CGACGGCGTCTTGGGCGGCGGGGTCCGGGGCGGCGGGGAGACCACGGCGTGAACGAAGCCGAGGCGTCAGCGCGCCTGCGCGCCGAGAGTGCGCCAGAGGTCGCGGGTGTCGGCGCGACCGGCGGTTCGCGCGGCGCGCTCGTGCAGCTGGACGCGCGCGCGCTCCACGCGGGGGCGCTCGGCCGGCGCGCTGGTGAGGAGCACCTTGCCCTTCGCGTACTCCTCCATCGAGAGCCGGGCGGCGCGGGCGGTCTTGCCGCGGCCCTTCAGCTGCGCGTGCAGCGCGGCGAGCCCGCCCGCGCGCTTGGCCATGCTGAGGAGCTGGTTCGCGTGCACCAGCTCCTCGACGATCGCGGCGGTGGTCGGGGCGCCGCTCTTGACCTTGGCGAGGCGCACCACGATCTCCTTCGGGGTCAGCACCGCGCGGCCGTAGGCGCCCTGCAGGCCGGGGTCGCCCGGCGCCACCAGCTCCACGCGCACGCCCTTCTTCGCCAGGATCGCGGTCAGCTTGGCGACCTCCTGAGGCGTGGCGGCCTTGCCGAGGCGCAGGCGCGTGTCGAAGGCGATCTCCTCGCGGCTCATCCAGACGTTGCCGTTGCGGGCGCGCGCGTCGATGGTCCGCACCAGGTGGTCGCGGGTGCCGAGCCAGCCGCGGATCTCGTCGTCGGAGATGAACTCGCCGAGGTCGCCCTTGAGGTCGTTGAAGTTGAGCTCGCGCAGGCGGTCATAGGTCTCGCGGTTGAAGCGCGTCACCGCCCCCCACTCCGGGTGCTGGTGCTCCAGGTCGACGTAGGCGCCCTGCCGGCCGCAGGCCTCGTTGTCGACCTTGATCACGCGGTAGCGGCCGTCCTTCCAGTGGCGCCCGCGCATGATGTTGTTGCCGTTCTGGTTGTCCGCGTCGCGGCCGATCGCCTGCAGGATGCGCAGGTCCGAGGAGAACGCCTCGCGGCGCGGGTTCCACTCGCGCTCGGGGACGTTCCACGCCTTGTGCGCGTCATCGACCCAGAGGATCAGCGCGCCCTCGCCGAAGGTGGTGCCGTTCAGGTTGAGGTTGCGGCGGTAGGCCGCCGGCGCGACCAGATCCATGCCGAGGATGCGGTTGAGCTTGTACATCGCCACCTCCATCGGCGTGCGCGCCCAGCCATCGCGGTCCCCGAAGTCGCGGGGCTTGAAGACCGCCCAGCGGACGTTGCCGTTGTGCTCGATCTTCACCTTCCAGAGGTGGCCAGTGTTGCCGTTCTGACCGAAGGGGTAGGCCTCGATCACGCGGCCGTTGTGGAGGTCGTCGAGGATGGCGCGGTCGGCGTCACCGACGGCGTCGAGGAACTTGCGGGCGTCGGCGCGACCGGCGCCGAGGAGCAGGGCCAGAGCCAGAGCCAGGGTGCCAACACAGCTACGAACAGCGCGAAGAGCGCGAAGGTGTCTCATGTGCATCCATTCTCCTTCCTCGCCCGCGGATGCATTGGAGGTGCCAGCGAGGGCTGAGTGGAATGCCTTTTGGGCTCGCCGACTTGCGCACGTGCCCACGAGCGGCGGCGCTCTCCAGAAATCGGTGGGTAGCTGGCTACAGGGCAGGCGAGAGCACGTCGTGTGTGGCGGCGTACCGAGGGTACAAAGGCCTGAGGCGCACCGTCCTCGCGTCCCGCGGGACGCTCCCCACGAACCCCTCGGCCGCCGAGATCAGGCGCCGGGATCTCGACCCGCCGGGGGCTGGGCGCCAGCGTGCTCGCCCGACTCGCCCACCGTCTCGGCGATCGGCGGCGCGCCGCCGAGCCAGCCCTTGCGGCGGAAGTAGACCAGCAGGGCCGCGCTGACGCCCGCCATCAGCGCCAGGCAGAAGGGGTAGCCCCAGCGCCAGCCGAGCTCGGGCATGTTCCAGGGCGAGGCCTCGGTCTTGAAGTTCATCCCGTAGACGCCCGCGATGAAGGTGAGCGGGATGAAGATGGTGGCGATGATGGTGAGGACCCGCATCACCTCGTTGGTGCGGTTGCCGATGCTGGAGAGGTACGTCTCCATCAGCCCGGAGCCGAGCTCGCGGTAGGTCTCGAGGAGGTCGATCACCTGGAAGGTGTGGTCGTAGCAGTCGCGCAGGTAGACGCGCGTCTCCTCGCGGAAGAACCCGGTCTGGTCGCGGATGCAGGTGTTGATCGCCTCGCGCAGCGGCCAGACCGCGCGGCGGAGGCCGAGGAGCTCCCGGCGGATCTCGTGGATGGCGGAGATGGTCGCGCGGGTCGGGCGCACGATCACCTCGTCCTCGAGGGTCTCCAGCCGCTCGCCGTAGCTCTCGATGATGGGGAAGTACGAGTCGATCCCCGCGTCGATGAGGGCGTAGGCGAGGTAGTCGGCGCCCGCCTCGCGCATGCGGCTCGTCGGCGCGCGCAGCCGCTCGCGGACCGGGCCCCAGCAGTCGCCGGCGCGCTCCTGGAAGGTGACGACGAAGCGCTTGCCGAGGAAGATGCTCACCTGCTCGCCCTCCAGGTGCTCACGCAGCTCGAAGGTGCGGACGACGATGAAGAGGTGCTCCTTGTACTCCTCCACCTTGGCGCGCTGGTGCGCGCTCACCGCGTCCTCGAGCGCGAGCGGGTGCAGGCCGAAGAGCTCGCCGAGGCGGCGGATGGTGGCGACGTCGCCGAGGCCGTCGACGTTGAGCCAGGTGACCGGGTAGCGCGCGAGGAGCGGCGGCAGCGCCGCGAGGTCGCTCACGGCTTGCTCGACGAGCCCGTCCGGGCCGTAGGCGATCACCTGCATCACCGGCGGCGGCGCGGCGGGGTCGACGCTGAGGGTGCCGGGCGCGGTGCCCGGCGGCGGCCGCCGCTCGTGGCGCCGGCGCCTGCGCCGGACCGAACGCTTGGTCATCGTGCTCCTCCTCGCGCCATCCTCGCAGAACGGGCGGCCGCGGGTCTACCCTCGACCTCCGGGCTCGGATCGGGAATCATGCCGGTTGCCTTGCTCGACGTGCTCCTCATCCAGCCGCCGCTCCGCGACCTCTACCTGACCCGGGGCCGCACCTCGCCGCAGGGGCTCCTCGCCATCGCGGGCTCCTGCGCCGCGCGTGGGCTCGGCGTCGAGCTCCTCGACGCGCTCGCGGGGCGCGGAGCGCGGAGCCTGCCCCTGCCGCCGGCGCTGGCGCACCTCGCCCGCCACTTCGTCTGGGCGGACCGATCGCCCTTCGCGCTGTTCCACGCGTACCGCGAGTTCGGCCTCAGCCCCGCGGCGGTCGCCGAGGCAGCGCGACGGGCGGGGCCGCGGCTGGTCGGCATCTCCTCGCTCTTCACCGCCTACGCCGGCGACGCGCTCCGCACCGCCGAGGCCGTGAGAGCCGCCTGCCCGCAGGCGACGATCGTGCTCGGCGGCCACCACCCGACCGCGCTCCCCGAGGAGGTCCTCGCCTGCCCGGCCGTCGACTATGTGATCCGCGGCGACGGCGAGCTCGCCCTCCCGCTCCTCGCCGAGGCCCTCGCCGGACGACGCGCGCTCGGCGAGGTGCCGGGGCTGGTCGCGCGGAGCTGCGCCGCCCCGCGCGCGGTGACGCCCGCCGTCGCCCTCGATCTCGACGCGCTGCCGCCGCCGGCGAGCGAGCTCCTCCCGCCTCGCGGCCGCCGCCGCGCGGTGCTGGTCGCGAGCCGCGGCTGTCCGCTCCGCTGCAGCTACTGCTCGACAGGCGCTGGCGCGCCGCTGCCCTACCGCCGGCGCCGGGTGGGGGGCGTGCTCGCCGAGGCCGCGGCCGCCGTCGCCGCCGGCGCGGAGCTCCTCGACTTCGAGGACGAGAACCTCGCGCTCGACCGGGCCTGGCTGCGCGAGCTCCTCGCGGCCCTCGAGCGGCTCACCGGCGGCGGCGTCGAGCTGCGGGCGATGAACGGCCTGCTCCCGCACACCCTCGACGAGGAGACCGTGCGGGCCATGGCGCGGGCGGGCTTCCGCGTCCTCAACCTGTCGCTCGGCTCGAGCGACGGGGCGCAGCTCGCGCGCTTCCGGCGCCCCGACGAGCGCGCCGCCCTCGATCGCGCGCTGGACGCCGCCGAGCGCGCCGGGCTCTCGGCGGTGGTCTACGTGATCGCCGGCGCCCCGGGCCAGGCCGCGGCGAGCTCGATCGACGACCTCCTCTACCTGGCGGCGCGGCGTGCGCTCGCTGGCGTCTCCATCTACTACCCGGCGCCGGGCAGCGAGGACTTCGCGCGCGCCGAGGCGGCCGGCCTGCTGCCCGCCGGCGTGGGCCAGGAAGCGGCCGATGCCTACCGCGAACTGCGCCATCTGCAGCACCGTGCGCGGCTGGACGAGGCGCCGACCCAGATCGACGCGGCGCAGGCCGAACCACTGGCGGCGCCGATCCGCGCGCT
>JAKLHH010000848.1 GCA_022710245.1 Myxococcota bacterium | reverse complement strand
AGCCGCCGGGCAGCGACTTCACGTAGCTCGCCGCGCCCTGCTCCTTGTTGACGTCGATGTAGCGCTTCATCACGCCGGCCTTCTTGGCCCAGGTCAGACCGGTCTTGGTGTCGGTGATGCCGTCAGCGACCACCTTGAGCCGGCTGCTCTGATCGGGGCCGGCGCCGATCACGATGCTGGCGGCGGCGAGCGGCGGGCCGTACACGAAGCCGACCAGCCCGGTCGACTTGACCTGCACGAACTTGCGCCGGACGTCGTCCCACTTGCTCTCCATCTGCCCGCCCGGCGTCCTGTAGCGATAGCCGACGGAGAAGATGACGTAGACCTTCTGGCCGAGCTTCGCCGAGCGGAGGCTGGTCACGTTGGCCTTGATCTCCTCCCACCTGACCCCGGCGCTCGGCCAGCTCTTGCTCTCCTCGGTGATGTTGTAGGTCTGGTCGGTCAGCGGCGACCAGCGCGGCACGTCGTCGAGCTTGGCGGGCCAGGGCGCGCCCTGGGTCACGTCGTCCCCGGAGGTGTTGTGGGAGACCCAGACGCGGAAGGACATGATGTCCTCCTGGCGGTGCTTGAGGTTGGCGCCGCGCGTGGCCTTGGCCTTGGCCAGGGCCTTGCCGACGGTCATGCCCTTCGGCAGCAGCGCCCGCAGGTCGATGGTGCCGTCGGCGGGGATGGTGAACACGCCGCTCGCGTACTGGAACTGGCTCGCCTCGTACTTGGTGAAGGCGGGATAGCCGCCGATCGAGACGGCGACCACGCCGGGGCCGAACGCCTTCAGGTAACCAGGGTCGAGGCTCTCTGCTCCCGCGACCGACGGGAGGAGCAGGGATAGCGCGATGGCGATCAGACTTCGATGCATGAGGACCTCCGTTGGAGTGAGACGGTTCTGCTAGGGGTGCTGCGGCAGCCGCAGCCCGAGCGGCCCCTTCAGCTTCAGCTCCAGGCGGTGGCGCTTGCCGTCGAGCTGCACCGCCACGCGCGGCAAGATGAGCTCGGGCGGCCACGGCTTCTCGAGGAGGGCGCGGCCGTGCGTCGCTGCCCAGGCGAGCGCCTGCGGCCAGAGGAAGGCGGCCGCGACCCAGAGCGAGGCGAAGCCTCCCTCCTGCACCGTCCGGGGCAGGTCAGCCGAGCTGAAGGGAGCCGGGAGCGACGTGCCGAGGCGCTTCTGCAGCGCGAGCGCGAGCCGGCGCACCGAGGCGGGCGCGAGCGCGGTCGGGTAGGGCAGCCCGCGGAGCTGGCGGGCGCCCTCGTCGCTCAGCTCCCAGCTGGCGCCGTCCTCGGAGAGGACCAGCGAGCGGAGCAGGGTCGCCGCGGCGGCGAGCGGCTCGATCGAGCGGAGCTCCTTCACCCCGGCGGCCCAGAGCTGCAGCTTCACCTTCGGATCCACTCCTGCGAGCGCGTTCACGACGGCGCTCGCGCCCACGGCCTGGCCGAGGTCGGCGAGCCCTCGCGGCTCGACGAAGAGGCCGGCCGCGCCGCGGAAGAAACCCGCCTGCTGCAGCCTCGCGCGGAGCGCGGCGGGCGCTGGCGCGAAGGTCGCCACCGCCCCGTGGAGCTGCGTGCAGACGCGGATCTCGAGCAGCCGCTGCGCGCGGCGCACGTGGAGCACGAAGCTGAGCTGCATCGACTGGACCACGACGTCCGCGTCGGTCTTGCGGGCTGCGGCGCGATCGCGCTCGTCGGTGAGCCGGCCGATCAGCTCCTTCAGCGCGGCGGGGTTCTGGCGCGGCCGCACCCAGACCCGGCGGCGACCGAGGAGCCGCTCGAGGCTCCCGAGCACAGTCCCCTCGTCGAGGTACGGGATGAAGATCTGGTAGCCGACGGTCGGGACCTTACCCGCCGCTGGCAGCCGATCGGGCACGAGGAGCTTCTGCACGGCAGCCGTGTCCACCAGCCCCAGCGAGGCGATCACGTCCCGCGTGCCGTCGAGGCCGAGGGTCTTCAGCAGGCCCGGGCCGAACGCCGGCAGCCGGAGCTGCTGACGGAGCTGCTCGGCCGGAGGCCAGTCGAGCACCGAGAGGAGCCCGCGGCGGAGCCTGGCGTCCTCGAGGAGCGTGGGGCGAAGCCGCAGGTAGCCGCCGGACGCGCCGGCCGCGAGCGGCGGCTCCCCGGCGCCAGCGCGGTCAGGGGCGCCGGAGAGGGCGAGGACCAGGAGCAGGCCGAGCGGCCAGCGGTGGACGTGCATGAGGCCTCCAGGGAGCGGCCAGCGTAGCACGAGGCGTCCGCCTGGTGGGGTTCAGCTTCGAGACCGTGGGATCGTCGAGGAGCGCTGGCTCAGAGGAGCGCTGGTTCAGCGAGGAGCGCTGGCTCAGCGCGGCGGGCGGGCTCAGCGCACGCCCACGCGGGGCGCGAGCTTCGCGGCGACGGTCTTCGCCAGCTCGGGCGTGAAGACGCGGCGCTCGAGCTTGAGCGTGGTCACGGCCTCGCCCCGACGGAGCAGCACCACGTGGTGGGCGGGGGGCAGGCTGGCGAGGGCGGCGCCCATCGGGTCGCGCGCGCCCTGCCGCGCCCCGGCCACCGCGCGGCGCAGCACCTCGGCGGGCGGCGTCGCCGTCGCGTCGCCGGCGACGTAGAGCCAGCCCTCGTCGGCGAGCGCCAGCTTCTCGGAGCGGGCGAAGGCCTTGCGCTCGAGGTCGTCCCGCAGGTCGGAGAGGCTGCCGCTCGGGGTCGCGTCGTTCTCGACGATGACGAGCGGGTTGCCGGGGCCGCCGGTGTCGCGGTCCTGCGCCCAGACGTGCAGGGAGCAGCGCGCCGAGCGCCCGAACGGGCCGATCGGACGATCGGCCACGAGGCGGTGGCCGGCGAGCCGCTCGAGCTCGGCGAGCGGCCCCAGCGTGGCGACGCAGGGGTTCGGCGGGCGCAGCGCGAGCCAGGCCCCGACCCCGCCCGCGGCGAGCACGCTCACGCCGACGAGCAGCAGCCAGCCGCGCCGCCGCCCGCGTCGCTCGCGGGCGAGCCCTGCCTCGACCTCTGGCAGCGCCGTGAGGCGCGTGGCGGTCTGATCGAGGGTGGCCTGGTGGAGGGGCGAGGACGGATCGGCGAGCTGCCGAGCGGCCGCGCGGGTGAGCGCGGCGTCGATCAGACGCCGGCGCTGCTCCTCGGGCGTCGAGCGATCCATCACCGCCGCGAGCTCCGCCTCCGAGAAGCCCAGGTGGCGCAGCTTCGCGCCGAGCTGATCGTCCAGTGAGGCGAGTCGCGCTGTCATCTCCTCGGGTGTCATCGCTGCCTCCGTGGTGAGCGCCCTCCATGCGCATACCATCGCGGTCGTGGTGCCGCAACGTGGCCCGAGGAGGTCCAGCGGGCGCTCTCAGTTTTCTGAGCGATCCCACCCGCGAACCTGGCGAAAGCACGTGCCGCCGTCGACGGTGCGAAAGTTGCAGCCCCTCGACGGATCGGCGACGCGGAGAGAAATAGTGCTCAGCAAGACAGGCTGGCTCAGCGAGACTGGCTGGCTCAGCAAGACTGGCTGGCTGACGGTGCTCCTGCTCCTCCCGCTCGGCTGCGGCGCGCGCAGCGGTCTCCTCGTCGCGGGCGAGCTCGGCGCGGCGCGTGACGACGCGAGCGCTGGCGGGCAACGAGATGGCAGCGCGCCCGACCGGCGGCTCCGCGACGCGGCGCCGGACCAGAGCCTGGCCGCGCTCTGCGGGGACCCCATCGACTGGCAGCCGGCGGTCCCGATCGTCACCTTCCCCGATCGCCACGCGACGGCGCCGTCGCTGGTGGTCGTCGACGCGGGAGACGCCGCGACCGCCCGTCCCGCTCGCCTGGCGCTGCAGGTCTTCGCGAGCGGCGGCTCGAGCAGCGCCCACGGCGCCATCGAGGTGGGGCGGCTGCGGCTAGGCTTGCCCTGGGCCACCGCGCTCGCGCTCGAGGAGGGGCCGACGGAGTGGGGCGTCGAGTCGCACGGCTGGGGAGAGCTCGCGCGTGGTGCGACCGGCCTCGCGCTCGCCTGGCACAGCGATCAGGGCGGCAGCGGGCGGCCGGCGTTCCGCACGCTCGACCCGGAGACCTGGACCCAGGGACCGCTGGTCAGCGTCGCCGCTCAGGGCGAGGCGGTCCTCTCGCTCGCGGCGGGGCAGGGGGTGGTGAAGGGAGGCCACGGCGGCCAGGGCTACGGCGTGGTCTGGCGCGAGGTGGAGTACGGCAAGACCGCGCAGACCCGCCCGCTGG
Organism: Myxococcota bacterium; assembly: GCA_022710245.1. Next base: position 170 of record JAKLHH010000848.1, on the reverse strand, counting down.
TCGCGGTCCTCGATGCGGCCGGCAAGGTCGTCCTCGGGCCGCACGCCGCCGCGATGGCAGACGGCTACCCGGGCCGCTCGCCGCGCGTCGTCTGGTCCGGCGCCCGCTATCTCACCGCGACCTCCTTCTCCTCCTGCGTCGCGGGCGATCCGCAGTGCGGCGAGCGCTCC
>JAKLHH010000847.1 GCA_022710245.1 Myxococcota bacterium | reverse complement strand
CCGATCGACGCCTCCGATCGTGGTCTCCTGGCCCTCGCTGACCGGGGGGCCGGTCGCCTCCCGGACCTGCACCTCGCTCGCGCCCTGGCCGACACGCTCAGCCTCGCCCTGGCGAGCAGGCGGGCGCAGGCTGCTGTGCGCGAGCGGGTCAAGGAGCTCACCTGCCTCCACAGCATCTCGCGGCTCCTCGCGGAGCCCGAGCTCACCCTCGAGCGGCTCCTCGCGAGCGTGGTGCAGCTGCTGCCGCCCGCCTGGCACTACCCCGAGCTCGCCTCGGCCTGCGTCGTCCTCGACGGCCGCTCCGTCCACACGCCCGGCCGCCACGAGGGCCGGCACCGCCAGCGCGCGGACATCACCGTCGGCAGGGAGCGACGCGGCTTCGTCGAGGTGCTCTACCGGCGCGAGACGCCAGTCGCTGGCGAGGAGCCCTTCCTCCCCGAGGAGCGCAACCTCCTGCAGGCCGTCGCAGGACAGCTCGGGCTCTACGTCGAGCGACGCCAGGCTGACGAGGAGCGCAGCAGGCTGCAGGAGCAGCTCCGGCACGCCGACCGCCTCGCCACCATCGGCTCGCTCGCCGCAGGGGTCGCGCACGAGCTCAACGAGCCGCTGGGCGGGGTCCTGGGCTTCGCCCAGCTCGTCGAGAAGGATCCCGGGCTGCCGGCCGCGGCCCGCGAGGACGTGGCGAAGATCGTCGCCGCCTCCCTGCAGGCGCGGGAGATCGTGAAGAAGCTGATGCTCTTCGCCCGCCAGACGCCGCCCCGCAAGGGCCGCGTCGACCTGAACCAGATCGTCGAGGAGAGCATGGTCTTCCTCGCGGCCCGCTGCGCCAAGGAGCGCGTCCGCGTCGACCGCGACCTCGCCCCCGCGCTGCCGCCCCTCGTGGCCGACGGCTCGCAGCTCCAGCAGGTGGTGATGAACCTCGCCGTGAACGCGATCCAGGCGATGCCCCTCGGCGGCCGGCTCACGCTGCGGACACGGGCCGAACGCGCCCTCCTGCACCTCATCGTGGAGGACACCGGGGTGGGGATGACCACAGACGTCCTCAAGCGCGCCTTCCTGCCCTTCTTCACCACCAAGGAGGTCGGCAAGGGGACCGGACTCGGCCTCCCGGTGGTGCACGGCATCGTCCGCTCCCATGGCGGCACCATCAAGGTCGAGAGCCACCCCGGCCGCGGGAGTCGCTTCGAGGTCACCCTGCCGCGCGCGCAGGCTGAGAGCGCGGGGGCGGAGTGACCTCGCGGCCTGACCGCCATCCAGCTCACCTCGTGAAGGCACAGCGAGACGACCCGACCCTCCCGGCCATCAGCGCGCGTGAGAATCAGCCTCGACGCAAGCCGCCCATCTCCTGGGCGGAGTGACCTCGCGGCCTGAGCCAGCACGCCGCCATCCATGGTAAGGTCACCGCATGATCCCGCCCCGTTCACCCAAGCGCGCGAGCTCGGCGCCGGACCCGGGGCCAGCTGACGGCACCGGCGCACGCGTGCTCGTCGTTGATGACGCGCCCGCCACCCTCGAGGTGCTCGCCCGCAACCTCCTCCGCCGCGGTTACCGGGTGGTGACGGCGCCGGGCGTGCTCGAGGCCATCCGGATCCTCGAGCAGAGCACCATCGACCTGGTCATCACCGACCTGAAGATGCCAGGCGCGAGCGGCCTCGACCTCACGCGCCACGTGCACGCCAACCACAAGGACACCGAGATCATGATGATCACGGGGTACCCGAGCGTGGAGGGCGCGGTGCAGGCGGTGAAGTACGGCGCCGAGGAGTACCTGCCCAAGCCCTTCACCGATGACGAGCTGCAGGCCGCCGTCACCCGCGTGCTGGAGAAGCTGAACCGTCGCTCCAGCCGCGCGCCCGCGAGCCGCGCGCAGTGGGCGGCCTACGGGATCCTCGGCGAGTCGTCGGCCGTGCTGGCCATGTTCGACGCGATGGCCGCCGCCGCGCGGAGCCAGGCCCCGCTCCTGATCGAGGGCGAGAGCGGGACGGGCAAGGAGCTGGTCGCGCGCGCGATCCACCACGAGAGCCCGCCGCCCCGCGGCCGCTTCCTCTCCCTCTGCTGCGAGGGGATGGACGAGGGCTGCGCCGAGGCCGAGCTCTTCGGCGGCCGGCCGCAGCGTCAGCGCGGCACGCGCGGAGGCAGCGAGGTCGCCCGCCCGGGTCTCCTCGAGCTGGCGGCGGGGGGCACGGTCTTCGTCTCCGCCGTCGACCAGCTCGGCCCCCGTGTGCAGGCCCGACTCGCCGCGGCGCTGGCACCACGCCGCGGCCGCGTTGCCGCGCGCCTCATGCTCGCCTCCGACCTCGACCTCGCCTCGCTGGTCGAGCGCGGCGGCTTCGAGGGAGAGCTCTACCTCCGCGTCAGCGGCAACCGCCTGCGGCTGCCGCCGCTCCGCGAGCGAGGCGACGACGTCCTGCAGCTCGCGGCCCACTTCGCCGGCCGCTTCGGCGCCGAGTGGCAGCGCGCGCCGATCCGCTTCACCGACGCCGCGGCGCAGGCGCTCTGCGCCTATGACTGGCCGGGCAACCTGCGCCAGCTCCGCGGTGTCATCCGCCGGCTCACCGCCACGGCGGCGGGCTCTCTCGTCGACGTCGCCGACCTGCCGCCCGATCTGCGCTTCCGCTTCTCCCCGCACCGCGACGTCAGCCTCGGGCGCACGCTCGAGGAGGTCGAGGCCGAGCACATCCGCAACGTGATGATCGCCCTCGACGGCAACAAGGCGCGCGCCGCCGAGCAGCTCGGCATCGACCGCAAGACCCTGCGCGAGAAGCTCCGCCGCTACATGCTCGACTCCTAGATCGCGCCCCACCTCTCCCGCGCGAAGCTCCGCCGCACCATGCTCGACTCCTAGATCGCGCCCACCTCTCCCGCGCGACTCCTCGATCGCGCTCACCTCCCCGGCGACGCTGCGGTCTCGCACCTTTCGATCTCGAACCTTCGTCGCTGGGAGGGCGGAGCGGTACGCCGTCCGCGCGGCGCGAGCCTCCCGTCCACCCTCCCAGCGACGGAGGAACGCCTCCTGGCCCGCGCTCGGAAAAAAGAGCTTGCGGGGAGTTCTTCCCCCTTTGTTATGGGGACATATTCCCCAGCGCGGGGGAGGAGGCTCGATGGCTCTGCTGCGGGTTGTCCTCTGTCGTGTCGTCGCCCGCGCTGCCTCCCCTCACGTCCACCACGACCTCGATCTGACCTCCGGCGAACCGGCCGCGCACGACCGGCACCTCGCCGTGGAACCCCGCTGCGAACTCGAGGAGCACCAGCCGTGAACCTGCAGACCATCGAGAGCATCGTCAGCAAGCACAAGAACGACGCCGGGTCGCTGATCGCCATCCTCAGCGACATCCAGTCCACCTACAGCTACCTCCCCGAGGAGGCGCTGAAGGCGGTGGCGGACCTGACCGGCAAGTCCCTGGTGGACATCTACGGGGTGGCGACCTTCTACAAGTCGTTCAGCCTGAAGCCGCGCGGCAAGCACCTCTGCTCGAGCTGCGTCGGCACCGCCTGCCACGTCCGCGGCTCCGAGGCGATCGCCTCGGAGTTCGAGAAGCAGCTCGACGTGAAGGCAGGCGAGACCACCACGGACCGGCAGTTCACCCTGGAGAAGGTGGCCTGCCTCGGCGCCTGCGCGCTCGGCCCCATCGTCGTCATCGACGGCCACTACTTCGCCAACGTGAAGACCGGCCAGGTGAAGAAGATCATCGCCCAGGCGCGCGAGGGCCTCGACCACGTCGAGGTGAAGACGGACCAGCGCGTCTTCCCGGTGGACGTCAGCTGCCCGCGCTGCAACCACAGCCTGATGGACGCGACCCACCTGATCGAGGGCCACCCCTCGATCCGCGTCACGACCTCGTTCCAGCGCAAGCACGGCTGGGTCCGGCTCTCCTCTCTCTACGGCAGCTACACCGTCGAGTCGGAGCCGGAGATCCCGATCGACACCCTGGTCGACTTCTTCTGCCCGCACTGCCACGCCGAGCTCGTCAGCGCCGCGCAGTGCGGCGAGTGCAACGCGGTCATGGTGCCGATGCTCGTGCGCCAGGGCGGCGTGGTGCAGATCTGCTCCCGGCGCGGCTGCAAGGGCCACATCCTGGATCTCGACGGCGTGAACTTCTGACGACCACCCGTCCGGCTACCGGCGCCCCCACGCGTGGTGGGGAAGCCCGGGAGAGGTGCCTCCGATGAACAGGCTCGAATCGATCGAAGACTTCAAGGGACTGCAGGAGCGACTGGTCGACCGCCGCGAGTGGAAGATCCCGACCATCGTCATCCCGGCCGGGACCTGCGGCCTGGCCAGCGGAGCCGGCGATCTGATCCGTGTGGCCAAGCGGGACATCCTCACCAGGAAACTC
>JAKLHH010000846.1 GCA_022710245.1 Myxococcota bacterium | reverse complement strand
CCCGCGCACTGTCGAGGTGGAGCGGAGCCCCGAACGCGTGAGACGGGTTGATCTCGTGCACAAGAGGGGGGATCATTGGAGGTGATGGTTCCTCGCCGTCAGGCCTGCGCGTGGATCCTGCTGTTCGCCCTCTCCGGGGCCGCAGTGCCGGCGACCCTCGTGGATGAGCACGAGGAGGTGCTCGGCGGGGGCGGGGACCACGCGCCCGCGGCGCACTCGTGCCCCGATCGCTCGGCCTCCGGAGATCCGTGTCCCGAGGGCTGCCCCTGCGTCTGCTGCCCTGGCCATCGCTACGGTGTGTTCAGCCCGTCGCTGCTCGTGCTCGCGCGGGTGCCTCTCGCGAGGACGGCTCTACGATGCATGGTCGATGAGCTCACGCCCCAGGACTTCGCCCCGCGCATCTTCCGCCCGCCGCCGCACGCCTAGATCGTCAGCCTCAGCTCGATCCAAGGAAGGACGGTGACGATCCAGACGGGCCCGAGGTCCGTCGCGGAGGCTCGCTGATGACGAGGACCCGATGCCCGCGTGCAGGCGCTCGCTCGCTCGCCTGCTCCCTGCTGCTCTGCGGCGCGCTGCTGGCCGCGCCAGCCAGCGCCGAGGTCCGCGCGCTGCGCTGGCGCGAGGTGGTCTCTCTCGCGCGCAGCCACCCGCTGGTCGGAGAGGCGAGGCTACAGGCAGCGGCCGCCGAGGGCGAGCTCGTCGCCGCCGGGGCGGTGCCCACGCCGAGCCTGGAGGCGCGGCTCGGCCGCGGGAGTCAGCTGGAGGAGAGCGAGCCGGGCGTGCGCCTCGAGTGGGGGCTCTCGCTCTCGCTGCCGCTCGACTGGCTGGCGCTCCGCGGGCCCCAGCAGCGCGCGGCCCGCGCGGCGCTCGAGGCGGCAGGGCACGCGGTGCGCGGGGTGCAGCTCGAGGTGCTCCGGCGGCTCGCGGGCCTCTTCTGGAGCCTCGCCCACGACGAGGCTGCGGTGCGCAGCCTGGGCGAGTCCGAGGCGCAGGCGGTCCGGCTGGCGGCGCTGGTGCGCCGGCGGGTGGAGCGGGGTGAGGCTCGCCCCACGGAGCTCCCGCGCGTCGAGACCGAGGTGGAGAAGGTCCGCATCGAGCTCGGCAAGGCGGAGGCCCAGCGCCGCGGGCGACGCGCGCAGCTCCGGGCCTGGCTCGGACTGGAGGAGGAGGTGACCGTGTACGCGGACCTCGCCTCGCCGCCGCCGCTGCCGGCACAGGCGGCGGTGCTCGCGCGCCTGCGCCAGCACCCGGCCGTGCTCGGCGGCCGCGCCCGCGTGCGCGCCCTCGAGGCCGAGGCGCGGGTCGAGCGGTGGCGCCGCTTCCCCAGCCTCGGCGTCAGCCTCGGCTACGAGGAGGAGGTGGACCGCCGCACCTTCGGCGGGGCGCTCACCGTGGGGCTCCCGCTCTGGGGCTGGAACCGCGGCCGCATCGCCCAGGCGGATGCCAGGCGGGCCGCCGAGGAGCGGCGGCTGGAGGCGAACGCGCGCGAGTCGCGCGGCGCGGCGCTCGAGGCCTACCACGTCTGCGAGCAGGCGCGGCGCACGGCGAGCGCCTATGGACGGCGGATCCTGCCGCTGGCCGAGCGCGCCGCGAGCAGCCTCGAGCGCTCGTTTCGCCTCGGCGAGTCCAGCCTCCTCGAGGTGCTCGACACACGCCGCGTGGTGCTGGAGGCGCGCCGGGAGGCGGTGCAGGTCCAGCTCCAGCAACAGCTCGACTGCGCCCAGCTGCGTAGCCTGACCGGAGAGCTCGCCGATGACTGATGCGCTCCGCACGAGGGCCCGCGTGGCCCCTGTCGTGCTCCTCCTGGTGGCGCTCGCCGGCTGCCGCCGCTCGGCGCCGGAGCAGGTCGTCCAGGCCCCGGCTGCCGTCGCGGAGAAGGAGAGCGGCGAGAAGAAGGAGAAGAAGGAGAAGACCTCCGATCTCGACCGCTCGCTCGAGGCGCTCTTCGGCGAGCGCTGCGAGCACGGCCGCCGCACCTTCGAGTGCGCCGCCTGCCGCGCCGAGGTGGGGGTCGCCCGCCTGCAGGCGAAGCTCGTCGAGGGCGGCCTGGTCAAGCTCGCGCGGGCGAGCAAGCAGCGCGCCTCCTCGCAGCTCGCGCTCACGGGCGAGGTGCGCTTCGACGAGCGCCGCATCGTCCACCTCAGCCCGCAGGTCGACGGGGTGATCCGCGCGGTGCACGTGGCGCTCGGCCAGCGGGTCGCGCGTGGGCAAGCCCTCCTCGAGCTGGAGAGCGTCGAGCTCGGCCAGGCCCAGGCAGACTACCTGGAGGCGAGGGCGGCGCTGAAGCTGGCGCAGAAGACCTACGAGCGCCAGAAGCAGCTCCACGACGAGCGCATCACCTCGGAGAAGGAGCTGCTGCAGGCGCAGCAGCGACACGAGGCCGCCAGCATCCGGGTGCGCTCGAGCCAGGAGAAGCTCCAGCGGCTGGGGATGGCCGGCGTCGCGGCGCTGGCCGAGGAGGGCGCCGCGCGGGCTCGCGGGCGGCTCGTGCTGCGGGCGCCGCTCGCCGGCAGCGTCCTCGAGATGCACGCGGTCCCCGGCGAGATGGCGAAGGCGGGCAAGAGCCTGCTCCTCGTCGGCGACGTCTCCACGGTCTGGGTCTGGGCCGATCTCTACGAGGCCGACCTCGCGCGCGTGACCGAGCTCAAGGCTCGCGGCCTGGTCGGCGCGGCGATCGAGGTGCGCGGCTTCCCGGGGGAGACCTTCCCCGGCACGGTGGAGCTCCTCGGCACCACCATGGACGCGGCGACGCGCACCGTGAAGGTCCGCGTCGACGTGAAGAACCCCGAGGCGAAGCTGCGGCCGGGGATGTTCGCCAGCGTCCGCCTGCAGGTCCCGGGCGGCGGCGAGGTGGTGGTGGTCCCCGCGGCGGCGCTGCAGGAGGACGAGGGGCGGAGCTTCGTCTTCGTCCACCACCACGACGACTACTACGTGCGGCGCGCGGTGCTCGTCGGCCGGCGCTGGGGCCAGGTGGTCGAGGTGACGCGCGGGCTCGCCGGGGGCGAGCGCGTGGTCGGGGAGGGGAGCTTCCTCCTCAAGTCAGACGTCCTGCGCTCCAAGATGGGCGCGGGCTGCGCGGACTGAGGCGATGCGGCGCTTCACCCTCTGGCTCCTCGGCAGCCCGGCGCTGGTCCTCGGCGTGACCATCGTCGTCGCCGTCCTCGGCGTCCTCGCCTGGCGGCGCTTGCCGATCGACGCCTTCCCCGACGTGACGAACACCCAGGTGATGATCCTCGCCAAGGCGCCGGGCCTGGCCGCGGCGGAGGTCGAGCAGCGCGTCGCCTACCCGATCGAGCAGCGCATGCGCGGGCTGCCGCGGGTGCGTCAGGTGCGCTCGGTCTCGCGGCCGGGCCTCGCCCAGGTGGTGATCGTCTTCGAGGACGGCGCGCCGACCTACTGGACGCGCCAGGTGGTCTTCGAGCGGCTCGCCGAGGTCCGCGAGCGCCTGCCCCGCGGCGTGGACCCCGAGCTGGGCCCGATCTCGACGGGGCTCGGCGAGATCTTCCAGTACACGCTGGAGAGCGATCGCCTGAGCGCGATGGAGCTCCGCACCCTGCAGGACTGGCTGGTCGCGCCGCTGCTCAGACCCATCGCCGGCGTGAACGAGGTCAACTCCTTCGGCGGGTACGTCAAGCAGTACCAGGTGCTGCTGCACCCGGAGAAGCTGGTCAAGTACGGCCTCGCCGTCGAGCAGGTCGTGCAGGCCGTGGAGCGGAACAACGCCAACGCCGCCGGCGGCGTCATCGTGCGCGGCTGGGAGCAGACGTACCTGCGCGGGGTCGGGCTCCTGCGCGACATCCCCGACCTCGAGCGCATCGTGCTGCGCGCCAGGGACGGCGCGCCCGTCTACCTGCGCGACGTCGCCGACGTCGTGATCGGCGCCGAGCCCCGGCAGGGCGCGGTGACCCGCGACGGCAAGGGCGAGACGGTGGCGGGCATGGTGATCATGCTGAAGGGCGAGAACTCGCAGGAGGTGGTGACGCGGGTCAAGGAGGCGATCGGGCGCGTCCAGGGCACCCTCCCGCCGGGAGCGCGGATCAGCGTCTTCTATGATCGCACCTCGCTGATCGAGGCGTGCATCGACACGGTGATGCACGCGCTCCTCGCTGGCGGCGCGCTCGTCGTGCTGGTCCTCTTCGTCTTCGTCGCCGAGCTCCGCACGGCGCTGATCGTCCTCATCTCGCTGCCGCTCACCTTCCTCGTCTCCTTCATCATCATGCGTCGCGCCGGCATCTCCGCGAACCTGATGAGCCTCGGCGGTCTCGCCTTCTCCGTGGGGATGGTGGTCGACGCGTCGATCGTCGTGGTGGAGAACATCCGGCGCCACCTGGCCCGGCGC
>JAKLHH010000845.1 GCA_022710245.1 Myxococcota bacterium | reverse complement strand
GACACTATGCGTCAGAATTAGCACGCCTGCGTCAGACTTGTCTACTGCCGCTCGCAGAAAAACGGGGCAGAAGGGAGGTGGTGCTCAGCAGCGAGGATTGGTTCAGCAGCGAGGATTGGTTCAGCAGCGAGGATTGGTTCAGCAGCGAGGATTGGTTCAGCAGCGAGGATTGGTTCAGCAGCGAGGTCAGCGGCGAGGATTGGTGCTCAGCAGCGAGGATTGGTCCAGCGAGGATGAGTCTAGCTCTGCTGGAACCCCTCCCAGCGCACCATCTCGTCGAGGGGGCGGCGCTCGGTGGCGACGGGCTGCTCGGCGGGGTAGCCGACCGTGAGGAGGGCGACGGGCTCCAGCCCCGCCGGAGCCTTGAGCAGCTGGCGGATGGTGTCCGGGTAGAAGGCGCCGATCCAGCAGCAGCCGAGCCCCAGGGCCGTCGCCGCGAGCTGCGCGTGGGCGCAGGCGATGGTCGCGTCCTGGCGCGAGTAGAGGTCCGCGCGGGCACCATAGGTGGCAGAGCGGCCAGGGTCGGCGAAGAACACCACCACCGCAGGCGCGCTCTCGACGTGCTTCTGGTCCAGCGCCGCGTGGGAGAGCTCGTGCTTGTTCGCGGAGTCCTGCACGACGACGAGCTGGAAGGCCTGCAGGTTGCCGGCAGAGGGCGCCGCCCGCGCGGCCTCGAGGATGGCGAGGTGCGTGTCCCGCTCGACGGGCCGGTCCTGATAGACGCGGACCGATCGGCGGCGCTTGAGGATCTCCAGCAGCTCCTGCATGACTTCACCTCTTCCTGGCTTGGCAGCGCGCCCGGGGAGGGCAGGGCTCTTGAATACCCTGCGCGGGCATCAGGTTCAAGTGGTCTCGGGCCAAGCGGGCGATCTACCATGGTGGAGATGCAGCGCGCCGCGATCATCGCCGCGGTCCTGGGGCTCCTGGCGGGGTGCGGCAAGGCTCCAGCGGCGGACGCCGCGCGCGATCGGGCGGTGGGCGAGCCGCTCTCCTTCCCCGATCTGCAGGGTCGCGACGGGCCGGCGAGCGAGCGCGGGCCGGACGGACGCCCTGACGCGCCCCCGCCGAGCGACGCGCACCGCGAGGCCGCGCTCAGCGACGGGCCGCGCGCCGAGCAGCGCCTCGATCACAAAGTGACGCCCGACCTCCACCATGACGCCTGGCCGGGCGGCCCCTGCTTCTACGACTGGAGCAAGTGGAGCTGTTCGGGCAGCGCCTGGAGCTCCACCGCCACCTGCGGCGGCACCACCGCCACCATCACCTGCATCCTCACCTCGTGCACCTGCAAGAAGGCCTCCGGCACGCACAACTGCGCCACCGTCGGCACCACCGCGTGCGCTGCCAACCAGGCTGCGTTCAAGGCGGGCTGCTGTAACTTCTAGGCTGCGACTTCCAGCGCTGCGACTTCTAGGGCTTGCAGCCGGAAGACCACTTGCGTTAACTTGCTCGTCTCTAACAATCAACGCACCGGTAACCTGCTACGCTCACGGATAGCAAGTTAACGCCACGGCCCAGGAGCCCTCATGGACATCACGATCTCGGGTGAGTTCGCCCAGCGCATCATGGCCCTCACGCGCAAGGACCGCGCGCTGGCCCTGGCCTTCGCGCAGCAGCTGATGGCGAGCGTCGAGCCCGCGGCCATCAGCCGCTTCCTCCTCACGCGGGAGGCCGCGCTCGCGCTGCTCACCGAGCGGCTGCGCAAGCACCCCGAGCAGACCCTCGCAGAGCTGCGCCGCCTGGCGGAGGGCCGCGGCGTGGCCAGCGCGCGCGGCGCCGGGCAGACCAGACCGGCCGCCGCTCCCGGCAAGCGCCGGCGGCGCCGGCTGAGCACCCAGCAGATCGAGCAGCTCAAGGCGCAGATCGTGAAGTTCCTCTCGCAGCACCCCTGGTCCAACCGCAAGCAGATCACCGCCGGCTGCGCTGTCCCCACGCAGGCGATCTACAATCGCCTGATGGCGGAGCTGAAGGAGGCCGGCGCGGTGACCGTGCAGGGGACGAAGTCCAAGGCGGTGTACGCGGTGAAGGGCGCCGCAAAACCCGCCGCCAAACCCGCCGGAGCCGCCGCCAAACCCGCCGGAGCCGCCGCCAAACCCGCCGGAGCCGCCGCGAAGGCGGCCACGTCCGGCAAGCCGCGCAAGGCCAGGCGCGCCAGGTAGCCGGCGCGCCAGGTAGCCGCTCCGCTCCGTCGCGCCGCGCTCACCACCGCCGCGTGCCTCGAAGTCAGCGCGCCGCCGGGGGCGCGCTGGCGCGCCCGGGTCAGCGGACCCCGCTGGCTGGACGGTGCGCCGCCGGCTTGAGCGCCGCGTCGATGTCCGGGCACTCCTCTCGCTGGCGGTGTCCGGGAGCGGGCGCCTGGAAGAGTCCCTGCAGCGCCGCGCGCAGCTCCTCGGGCTTCGGGATCATCACCCAGCGGCCGTCCTCACGGATCGAGATGTCTGCCTGCTTCGGCGACAGCACCAGCCCGTGGATCTGCTCGCGCCGGGTGCCGGCCAGGCGCCGCGCGAGCTTCACCAGCTGGAGCAGCGAGAGGTCGGTGTAGACCGTCCGGCGCAGCGCGGGCAGGAGCTGCGCGATGCGCGTGGAGCCGAGCTCGAGCAGCCGGTCGCGGAGCCCGAGGAGCACGGCCTGCTGGCGCAGCGCGCGATCGAAGATGCCGCGCCCGTGGCGCGAGCGCGAGTACATCAGCGCAGTGCGTCCGTCGAGGTGCTGGACGCCGGCCGCGAGCTTCAGCTCGAGGCGGCCGTCCGGGCCGCGCGGGTCTAGGAAGCGGTCGCGGATCGGGCAGCGGACCAGCACGCTGATGCCCTCGAGCTGGTCGACGAGCGCCTCGAAGCCGGCGTGGTCGACGGTGATCATGGTGCTGATGGGTAGCCCCAGCGTGTTGCGGATGACCTGGCGAAGGAGCAGGCTCCCCGCCTCGTGGCCGCCCTCCCGCGAGCCGGTGGCGTAGACCGAGTTGAGGCGCTCCGGCTCGTGGCCGGGCACGTTGACCCAGAGGTCGCGCGGGACGCTGATCAGGCCCACCTGCGGCGAGCGCTGGTCGAGGACGACGATGACGAGCGCGTCGGTGCGGCCTCCGTAGAGCTCGGGCCTCGTGTCGAGGCCGGCGAGCAGCAGGTTCTCGGTCTCCGTGAGCGGCGGTGTCTCGGCGCCGACCACCGGATCGACCCACGGGCTCTCGTCGGCCGGGCGGCGGAGGTGGGGCAGGAGGCTCGCGGCCGGGTCCTCCCACGCGGCGCGCGCGCGGGTGGCCGCGCCAGGCACCGGCGGGGTCGCGCCGAGCGGCCGGAAGCTGAGCAGCTCCCAGCCAGCCGCCGCGAGGACCACGATCCCTGCGGAGAGGAGCGCGAGCTTGAGGAGGAGGCGCATGCCCTCCTCTGTAGCAAGCCCGAGGCCAGCACCGGCCCCCTCCGGGTTTCGCCGCCTTCTGGCGCCGCGCTGGTGGCCGGACACGGCGAGCGTGGCCCGTCGGACACTGCCCTTCCACTTGAGGGCGCCTCCCCCGCAGGGCTATCCTGCACGTATGGCGCGACCTTCAGGGGAGTCCGACAAGCTCAAGCGCGTGGGTGTCGCGGAGATCTTCTGGGGCGCCGCGGGGGAGCTCAGCTCCGAGCGCACGCCCGAGACGGTGGTGCGTCAGGCGCTGGCGTGCATCGCCGCCTTCGACGAGGGCGCGGTGGTGGCCCCGCGCACCGGCCAGCCGATGTCGCTGATGGAGCTCCTCGCGGACCTCGGCGTCGAGGAGAACCTGGTCTACGCCTCTCCCGAGCTCGCGCGCGGCGAGAGCGTCGACGAGCGCTCGCTGGTCTTCACCATCGGCGTGCTCGTCTTCGAGCGGCTCACCGAGCGGCATCCGTTCGGCAGCGCCGACAACCCCGCGCGGGTCGCTCGCATCCGTCGCTACGAGATGGGCTCGGGGGTGAACTTCCTGGCCTCGGTGCCGAAGGAGCTGCGCACCATCCTGATGCGGGCCATGGGGCCGTTCCCCGAGGAGCGCTACCGCGGGCTGCAGCAGCTGATCGAGGACCTGGCGCGCTTCATCGGCCAGCCGCACCTGGCGGTGGCGCGACCACGCCCCAGGCCGACCGAGGCGAAGGCGGAGGGCAAGCGGCCAAAGTTCTTCGACGCGCCCACGGTGGTCGTGCCGCCGAGCCCCGAGGACGAGCGACGCGCGGCGGAGCGCGCGCGCGCTGGCGAGGCCGCTCGCGCCGGGGCGGTTTCGGAAGAATTGACGCAATCGCCGCTCGTGCAAGAGCGCTCCGACGAGCTGGCGCCCTGGGCGCGCGAGGAGCGCGGCGCGCTCGACCCGGTCGCCACGCGGGAGGTGCCGCCTCCGCAGC
>JAKLHH010000844.1 GCA_022710245.1 Myxococcota bacterium | reverse complement strand
CCTGCCGCCGCCAGTCCCGCTGCTGCACCTGCTGCGCCGCGTACGCCGCGGCCGCGAGGAGGATCCCCGCGAGCAGGGCGACGACGAGGGTGGTCTTCTTGGCGATGCTCATCTACATCTGCTTCGCTTGCGGCGGCGGCCCGGCTTGCGGGCGCGGCTTGCGGCGCGGCTTGCGGCTTCGGGATGCCATATATATAGGACGCGGCGACCGGGGCATTTCTCCCCGAGTGTAGCCCTTCGCCCCACGACCCGTAAAGACGTTGGGGTGATTTGCCTCGCTCATGGCTGTCTGGAGTTTCTCCCGGACAGGTCCCATTTCCTCCGCGACAGGTCCCATTTCCTCCGCGACAGGTCCCATGTCCTCCGCGACAGGTCCCATTTCCTCCGCGACAGGTCCCATGTCCTCCGCGACAGGTCCCATGTCCTCCGCGACACGTCCCGTTTTCTCCGCGCGCCCCCATTTCTTCCGGGACGCACGGCTTCTGTCCAACACGGCGGAGTGTTGTTCAACACCGCGGAGGGCCCCGGCCTCGCGCGCGCCAGACGTACGCCACCGAGCGCGATGGATCGCCTGCTCCACCCCAGCGCACCTTCGCGCGCTGGCAAGCGGAGTCCGCTGTCCGAGGTGCCGCGAAAGCGCCTCGGTCCTCGGCCTGCCCAGCCTCGTCCCACCCGTGGAGGTTCGACCAGCCAAAACCTGAGCGGACGGCTGGCGCGCGCGAGGCCCGGCGAAGCCGGGGCCCGATTCAGAAGAGCCCGGCTGGTGTGGCTGAGGTGTGGCTGATGCGCCAGTCACGCTCCGACGAGCACTACGTCTCAGCCGCGCCGCGAAGCCACTGATCCCCCGCACGGCCTCACCAGCCCCGTCATGCCTCGCCGCCTGGTCCCTCCCTTGCAAACCCACCCCCTCGACAGGAGACCAACCATGCGAACCCGACTTGCGATCGTCTCTCTGCTAGCGCTCTCGTTGCTGCCATCCCTCGCGCAGGCGGAGCGGCGGAACCTGGACTTCTTCGGCACCTTCCTCGACACCATGAAGAAGCTCGAGGAGGAGCGCAAGACCGCCGAAGCGCGACGCGCAGCGCCGCCGCCCGCAGCGCGACCCGCGGCCACGGCGGCGCCCCCGGCCGCGCTGGCGCCCTGGTACGCGAAGCTGGTGGCGGCCGAGCTGCGCGCGGCGGGCTACGACCAGATCCAGATCCTTCCCACCAAGGTGCAGGGCACGCAGCACCTCGCCGACGGCGTCCGCGAGACGAGCGTGAATCGGCTCGGGCTCGCTGGCGCGCCGGCGGCGGTCACGGCCTCCCTCAAGACCTACGCGTCGCTGCGCGAGGGGCTGGCGCGGACCGTGGCCAGCTGGAAGGCCGAGCAGAACCCGACGGTCCGCGCCGCGCTCAAGGGCGCCGCGCGGAGCGTGTCGAGGCAGCTCTCCTCGGCGCAAACGCAGCTACGAGCGGCGGGGATCACCCCGCGCCAGCCGCCTCGCTGATCCTGCGACACCTGACCGCCAATCGGCCAGGTCCCCAGCCATCCAGCGCCAGCGCTTTCACACACCTGCGCGTGGCGCGCATCCTGCAGCCGCTCCCGGCACGCTCACGATGGGGATCAGCCGCGGATGAAGTCGACAGCCTCGACCCTGCTCGCGCTCGCGCTCGCGCTCGCGCTCGCGCTCGTCGCTGCCTGCAGCAACCCCGCTCCGCCCGCAGACGCCCAGCTCGTCGAGGCGCGTCCGCCAGGCGCCGATGCCGCCCTCGACGCCGGCCCCGACGCCCCTCGCCCTGATGCGGCCGCCGCCGACGCGCCGCGCCCCGACGCGCCGCGCCCCGACAGCCCGCGCGTCGACCAGGAGTGGGTGGGCAACGTCACCTGCGCCACGCCGCCGCCCCCGGGCGCGAGCCTGGCCGCCGCGCCGCCGACCTACAGCGGCGGGACCTGCCCCAAGCTGGTCGTCGGCACCAACACCATCACCAGCAAGGGCAGCGCGCGCTCCTTCATCCTCGTCGCGCCGACGACGCCGAAGGCGGGTGAGGTGCTCCCCGTGGTCTTCATGTGGCACTGGCTGAAGGGGCAGGCCTCGCACTTCCTCGGGGTCGAGCTGCAGGCCGCCATCGACCAGCAGCGCTTCCTCGCCGTCCTGCCGGAGGCGAAGGGCGACATCGACATCTTCGGCCTCAAGCTGCCCTGGCCCATCACCACGCTGCAGACCCAGGCGCGCGTCGACGAGGAGCTCGCCTTCTTCGACGACATGCTCGCCTGCGTGGCGGAGCAGCTGGCGATCAACCGCGAGTGCGTGAGCACCGTCGGCGTCAGCGCGGGCGCGCTCTTCACGCAGCTCCTGGTGAGCGCGCGCAGCCAGCACCTCGCCTCCTTCATCTCGCTCTCCGGCGGCATCGGCAGCCCCGGCGGCGTCAACGGCCTCCTGCGCACCGCGCCGCCGCCCGCGCACCACCTGCCCGGGCTCGTGCTCTGGGGCGGCCCCACCGACAAGTGCATCACCCTCGACTTCCAGGTCGCCTCGCAGGAGCTCGAGAAGCAGATGCTGGCCGGCAGCCGGTTCTTCGTCGAGTGCGTGCACAACTGCGGGCACGCCATGCCGCCCGTCGTCCCCGCGCCGGGCGAGTCGCTCTTCGCGTCGATCTGGGACTTCGCCCTGCGGCACCCCTTCTGGCTCAAGCCGGGCCAGTCACCCTACGTGCAGCTCGGCGTGCCGAAGAACCTCACCTGGTGCGCGGCCGGGCAGGGCGCGGTGCCACGGACCGGCGACTGCCCGCCCCCGGGGTGCCCGTTCTAGCTGCTCGACAGCTCAGCGACCCCGGCGGAGCGCGGCGGCGAGCGCGAGGACGAGCCCGAGCGCCAGCAGGAGCGCGTCCAGGCTGCGGTCGGGCGGGTCCGCCAGCGAGCAGCTGCAGCCTCCCGGGGCTGGCGCCGTCGAGGCCGCATCGCCCGGGGCAGCGTCGGTCCTCGCCGGGCCGTCGCCGGCGGAGCCGTCGCCCGAGGCTGCGTCGCCCCCCGCGTCCCCCTTCGTCGCCCCGTCTCGCGGCGTCCCAAGATCACCCTTCGCCGGCGTCGTCGACGAGATGGCGCCGATGACGAAGGCCCCCGCCTGCGGCCGGGCCTGCCCGAGGTAGTCCGCGGTGACGCCGCTGGCGAAGAGGTTCACCCCCTTGGAGAGCGCCGGGTCCGCGAGGTCGGGCCGCAGGAAGTCCGCGCTGCTCTCGCTGGTGGAGAGGAGCATCGAGCTCGTGAAGACCTGGCTCGAGGCGCCGCAGCTCTGGCCCGCCGGGCAGAGGTTGTGCGTCGCCTTGGAGGTGATCCCCGGCGAGGTGTCGAAGGGGATCTTGGTGTAGCCGTTCGCGGTCTTGCCGGCCGCGTAGAGGAGGTTGTTCCGCACCACGCAGCTGCCGTCGGCGCTGATGCCGAAGAAGGCCCACTGGCCGTAGCCGCCGTTGGCCGGGCTCCCCATCCCCCAGTCGACGACCGTGTTGTTGTAGATCTCCGCGTCGCCGCCCCAGCAGCGCACCGCGCCCTCGCCGGTGTCCCAGATGAGGTTGTTCGAGATGCGCACCGAGCCGATGGTGCCGCCGTTCGTCGCCAGGGTGATCGCCGACCGGCACTTCCAGGTCGTGTTGCAGACGCCCTTGCCCACGTTGTGGAACACGTTCCCGTCGATCACGACGCCGTCGACGGACTGGTGCACCAGGCGAAACTCGATCGCCTCGCCGGGGGTGTCGCGGAAGATGTTGCCGAGGATCTGGAAGTTGGTCATGGGGCCGAAGTCGGAGCCGGCGCTCGGGTAGATGTGGTGCTGCGCGGGCACGGTCGAGGTGCTGTAGAGCTCGCTGTTGATGATGCGCACGTCGTCGAAGGTGCCCCAGGCGGCGATCCACTCTCCCTCTCCCGGCACGTCCCACTGCGTGCGGTAGAAGGTGATGTGCGCGTGGGTGCCGACGGCCTGCGCGTTGAAGTAGACGGAGGGATCGAAGGTGCCGCCGCCGGTGCTGCTGAACTTGATCCGCAGGTTCGGCCCGCCGTCCCAGACGACGTGCTGCAGCTTCTTCGTCCAGTTGTTGCGCCCCTTCACCACGGCCTGGGTCGCGTCATCCCAGGGCTTGATGACGACCTCCTTGCCCGCGGCGCCGTAGAGGGTCGGATCGCCGATCGGTCCGCTCCCTCGGAGGTAGATGAACGCGGGGCCGCCGGCGACCCCCGGCTTGCTCTGCACCGTCGACCACGAGCACGGCGCGGCGCTGGTGCAGGCGGTGCCGGTGCCGGCGCCGAGGTCGACCCAGTACCGGTTCGTCGTGCTGCTCTCGTCGGGGAGGGTGAGGGGACGAAAGGCGGGCTTG
>JAKLHH010000843.1 GCA_022710245.1 Myxococcota bacterium | reverse complement strand
GGTGTGGAGACCGACGAGGTGGACAGGGGGTGGAGCGAGGGTGGAGCGAGGGTGGAGCGAGGGGTGAGAGGAGCCTAGATCCCTAGCTGCCTCGCGAGCGCGAGGAGCCCCGCGTGCCCCGGGAACCGGCGCAGCCCCTCGCGCGCCTGCGCGGTCAGCGTGGCCCGGGCCGCGAACGCAGCCGGCGCGCGCGCGCCGAGGACGACCTCGACCCAGCGCTCGTAGCCGACCCGCGTCGGCGGTGAGCCTCGCAGCCACGACCAGGCCGCCAGCGCCTCGGCAGTGCGTGACCGCGCCCACAGGTAGCTGCCGAAGGCGCGGTGGTAGGTGCCAGCGGCGCCGTCGAGCTTGAGCAGGCCAGCGTAGGCGAGCCGGGCGCCCTCGTCGTCGCCGCTGCCGTCGAGGGCGGAGGCGAGCTGGGAGAGCTCCTCGGCCTGCCCCTCGAACCGCTTGATGCCCCCGCGGAGCACCACGCGCGCGCGCGCTGCCTCTCCAGCGCTGGTGAGCAGGGTCGCGTGCTCGAGGAGGTGGCGCACGGAGGGCTGCCGGCGGAAGAGCTCGCCGGCCTGCTCGGCGGCCTCGCGGCTCCGGCCGGCGCGGGTGAGCAGGAACATCAGCTGCGAGCGCGCGGCGGTGTCGCCGGGCGCGCCCTTCAGGTAGCGGCCGTAGTAACCGATGGCATCGGTCGTCTTCCCCGTGCGGGCGCTCTCGCTGGCGAGGACGCGCAGCGCCAGGCTGCTCTGCGCGTCCTCCGCGAGCATCCGCCGCGCCTCCTTGACCAGCTCGTCCCCGGCGCCGCGCCGCTCGAAGCTGTGCAGGATCCGCCGCTGCAGCTCCCGGTGCGCCCACTCGCCGCGCGCCGCGAGCGAGAGGCCGCGACGGTAGCGACGGACCGCCTCGTCGAAGCGCTCGAGGAGCTCGAGGATCGGGCCGAGCTCGAGGAGCGTCTGGCACTCGAGCGCCGCGTCGCTGCTCGCCAGCTTGACGGCGGCCTCGTACTCCTTCACCGCCTCCTCGAGGGACCCGGCCTCCTGCAGGAGGCGCGCGTGGACGAGTCGGACCTGCGGCTGCGATGGCCGCAGCTCGGCGAGGCGCCGCTGCGCCCGGAGCGCGGCCTTGCTGTCACGCCGGGAGAGGGCGAGGCGCACGAGGAGCGTGACCGCCTCCGCGTCGTCGGGGCGTCGCGGCTGCCAGGCGCGCAGCAGCCGCTCGGCCTGGCTGATGCGCCCGGCGCGGATCAGCTCCTCACCGACCCAGCCGAGGAGCTTGCCGGCCTGGCGCCCCGCGGTGAGGGCGCGGGTGAAGCAGCCCTCGGCCCGCTCGCTGTTGCCGCGCGCCAGCCACAGCCGGCCCTCGACGAAGCTCGGCGCCCAGCCTCGCGTGCGCGCCGCGCGGGCGGCCGCCAGCGCCAGCGCGCGCTCGCGCCCCACGGTGGTCACCAGCGCCCTCAGGCCGTCGTCGCTGTCCGGGGCGTCGTCGAGGAGCCGCAGCAGCTGCTCCGCGCGCGCCAGCGGGTCGACGCGCACCTCCCAGGGGTCGGCCCCGGCGAGCGCCGGCCTCAGCAGGAGCGCCGCGACGAGGACCAGCCTCGGCCAGCGGGGCCAGCGGGGCCAGCATGGAGCGGGTGCGAGCATCCGCTCTGATGATACGGGGGAGGGGCCGCCTGCTTCCAGCCCGGCTGGCGCGGCCTCACATGCTGGCGACGCAGCAGTCGAAGACGGCGATGTAGCAGCTGTTGACCACGCCGACGCCGATCCGCTTGGCCTGTGCGTGCGTGAGGCCCGCCCAGTGTCCCGGGCTCTGGCTCCAGCCCCAGACCGCGTCAGCTCCGTCGGTGAAGCCTGGGCCCGCGGCGATCTCGTTCACCGTCTGGCTGCTGGCGAAGCCACAGGCGGCCGCGCGATCCCACGGCCAGCTGCCGTCGCTGCCCACGTGACCGCACGACCCATTGCCGCCGACGTCGCTCGCGTGCTTGCGCGCCGCGCACATCAGCTGCGCGTCCACCGCGAGCGGGCCCAGGCCGAGCTTGGCGCGGGCCGCGTTGATCGCGTCGACGAGGTCCTTCTCGGTCGCGGTGAGGGTGACCCCGCCAGTCCCGCTGTCCTGCTTGAGCGGCGGTGTGCCCTGATCCTTCTTGGCAGCGGCGTCGGTCTTCGGCGCGGGCTTGCTGGTGTCGAGCTTCGGGGGAGGCACGCCGCCGTCCCGGCTCGGCGCGGGCCCGCCGTCGACGAGCTGCATGACCCGCGACGGGTCGGGCTTGCCGGGCGAGCTGCCGCGGGTCGGCACGTCCAGGCCGCAGCCGCCGAGGGCAGCGGCGAGGAGCAGCGCGAGCGCGAGCTGGAGAGTTGCCCAGAGACCCATCACCCCCCCTGAGTGCAAGGTGCGCGCCGGGGTGCGCGCGAGCAGATTCGCGGGACTCGCCGCTGGCAGGGGAGGGTGGCGTCCCCAGATCGGGGCGCTGCCCCCCAGCGCCATCGCCGGATCCTCGACGGACACCTGCCTTGCTGCCCCGGTGCGCTGCCGCTAGAATCTTCCGTATGCGCGGTATCCTTCTCGCCCTCGTCACCACGCTGCTCGCCCTCACACCGGCACCTGCCCTCGCCCTCGGCCAGAAGGACGTGCCGTACACGGCCACGGCCATCGACACGAACGGCGAGCTCTCGCAGTTCCCTGCGACCGGCCAGCTCTTCACGCTGAGCAGCCCCGGCTCTGGCACCGGCAACAACACCGTCACGGTCTATGCGGCCTGGGACATGACCAACCTCTACATCGGCTACGACGCGAAGGACGAGGCGCTCTTCTCCACCCCGGAGCCGCGGGACTCCGCGAACGCCTGGAACAACGACGGGATCGAGCTCAACTTCGACCTGAAGAACAAGAAGGCGCTGAGCCCCGGCGACCAGGACTTCCGCCAGTGGATCTTCCCCCTCGGCCAGAGCAACTGCTACGACGGGTACGGGAGCGGAGACACGGGCGACACGTCCTTCACCGGCAACGCGGTGATCACCTTCAAGCTCCAGGGCACGCTCAACGACACCACCGCGGACACCGGCTACACCGCCATCGTGAAGATCCCCTGGACTGACCTCGCGACGACCCCGGCCAACGGCGTCAGCTTCGGGTTCGACGCGGCCAGCAACGATGTCGACGCGGTGGCCGGCGCCTGCACGTTCCTGGACTGGGCCAACCTGGCCAAGTTCGCGCAGCCGGACCAGTGGGGTACGCTGACCCTGACCGGCCAGGGCAGCACCGGTACGGACCGTGGCGCCGGCAAGCTGGATAAGGGTGTGTACAAGCTGGACTGGGGCGCGGTACGGCTCGACACCCGTGGTGGTGGGATCACGCGTCCGTCGGAGGGGTGCGACTGTGCGTTTGCAGCCACGCCCCCGAGCGGTACGTCGAAGGGGGTCGGCCTCACTCTCCTTATGGCAATGATCCTGGCTGTTTTCGCGCGACGACGCGGCTAGTCGAGGGGGCCGGCCGCCGGGGGATGGGGGTCCAGGCCCCACCGGGCGGGGTACTACTGTCTCCAGCTGTCGGAGATGGCTCCGATCCGAGCCAGGATCCCACCACGGTTCCGTAGGGTTGTCGCACCGATAGCGCAGGGGCGCTGCGGCATGACCCTTGCTCTCGCTACCAGTACCACCAGGAGCCCCCGATGCTCAGGTATACCGTCCGCGCTCTCCCCATCGCACTCATGCTCGCCAGTGGTTGCATCGGCGAGAACACCATGGATCCGCTGGACCCGAACAACCCGACCAAGCCGATCTGTCAGACGGGGAGTGACTGCTGCAAGGCAGAGGAGCTCGTCTGCCGCGGCAACCCGGACGGCACCCTCATCTGCAACTGCTACAAGTCCTGGGTCTGCGATGAGGTGCTGAACCCGAAGAAGTGTACCCAGACCCCTGGTGACACGCCGGATGGCACGGGCAACTGGCTGTGCCAGGTGTACCAGGGCATGGAGCGATGCGTCCAGGAGGGCGGCGAGCTCCCGACGGGCAAGAACGGCTGGACCTGCAACGCCACGGCGACGGGCGTCGAGTGCACGCGCCCGAACAACACGCCGGATGGCAGCGGGAACTGGCAGTGCAGCTGGGACGATAGCGCCAAGGTGTGCGTCAAGCCGACCACCAAGCAGGACGCCGGCGTGCCGAAGACGGACACCGGGGTGACGCCGAAGAAGGACACGGGCACCACCCCGCCCACCGACGGGCCGGTGCCGACGGGCTGGAACTGCTACAAGGACGCGCTCGGCGACACCATCTGCAAGAAGGACGACACCGGGCTCCCGCCGGGTGGTGGTAGCTGGAAGTGCTACTGGAAGAGCGGGATCATCACCTGCGAGGGCTC
>JAKLHH010000842.1 GCA_022710245.1 Myxococcota bacterium | reverse complement strand
GCGCGCGCTGGCGCTGCGGCTGCCGCTGGTCGGGCTCCTGCCCCGAGGCGAGGAGGAGCTGGAGACGGCCCGCCTCTACGCCGCGCGCGGGATCGGCCGCGCCGTCACGCACGTCACGGCCCTGGCCGCCGAGCTCGGGCTGCAGCTCGCCCCCGCGACGCTGGCGGCCTCGCGCCAGACGATGGGCGAGATCTCGCGGCGCTCGTCGTCGGCGGACATCGCGCGCCTGATCGCGCAGGTGCGGGCGGACGCGGAGGAGGTCCTGGCCGAGTCGGCGCGGCGGCTCGCCGCACCACCGGCGCCGAGCCAGGAGCCCGAGCCCTCGGCGCCGGTCCGCAAGGGGCCGCTCGAGGCGATCGGCGCGGTCGAGGCAGAGGCGCCAGCCACGCGCCCCGAGGATCTCGAGGCCGCGGTGGGCGAGGCCAACCGGCAGGTGACCGAGCACCAGCAGGAGAACGAGCGCTGGCTCCGTCGCTCCGAGCTGGCCGGCCAGCGGGGTGAGTCGGAGCTGCAGGCGGAGGCGCAGCGCGTCGCGGATCAGCACCTGGCGGCGATGCACAAGGCGCTGGCGGAGCTCGCGCGCCTGACCGACAGGCGCCAGCACCCCGGCCGCACCGCCGACAGCAAGCTCGAGCGCTCGTTCCGCCAGCTCGAGCTCGACGAGGCGCTGGCGGAGCTCAAGCGGAAGCTCGGGGGCTAGCTCGGGCTCGTCGCGGCTCCGCTCCCTGGGGCCTCCCGCTCCGCTCCGGTCTTCACCCTCCTTCCCATCGAGGTCAACACGCACACACGAGCCCGGGCCCCGCCTCGCGCGCGCCAGCCGTACGCCACCGAGCGCGATGTGGCGTCCGCTCCACCCGGGCGCACCTTCGCGCGCTGGCAACCCGAGCCGACAGCCCGCCGGTCCACCGAAAGGGCGTCGCCCCACACCGTGCGCTGATTGGCCTCGGCCCTCGATCCCCCGCACAGACAAAACATGAGCGGACGGATGGCGCGCGCGAGGCGCTGGCGAAGCCAGGCCCGGGCGGGTTGGCCATGGAGCTACGAGGGGCGGAGGGGCATCGGAGGGACGAGGGGCGAGGACGAGGGCCGAGGGTGGGGGCGCGGGCGAGCGCGGGCGACGCGGAGGTCAGACCCTGTGTGCCCTGAGCGTGAGCACGAACCGCTCGATCCGTGCGGCCTGGGTCTCGTCCAGCCGGACGAAGCGCACGCCGTAGCCATCTCCCTCGGCGCGCACCACCTTGGCATAGCACCCGATCGGGTTCGCCGGCACATCCGGAAGGCGCAGGAAGAGGTGCACCGTGACCCCGAGCGGCAGGTAGCCCACGTCCGTGATGAAGGCGCCGGTCCGGCTCAGGCTGAGGGCCAGCCCCCGCTGCGGCTCTCCCACCCGCAGCCCCGCCGTCTGCACCACCAGCGGACAGAAGTCGACCCGGATCCGGGTCGTCAGCCGCCGTGCGCACCGACGCTCCCCGATCTGGGTCGAGTGGGGCTTGAGGGGCATCGAGGTCGCCATCATCTCCCTCCTTGCGAGTCGCCGCTCACTCTCGGTTGCTATCGGCGTGCTCGACCTCACAGAGTGCACTCGACATGCCGCGGCTGGCCCGCGCGAAGTGGCTGATCTTGCGTCGGTTGCTGGGCTAGAGCTGGGGGAGTGGGGACTGGTCTTCCCGGCTATTTGCAGAAACAGCGGGGTCAGGGATCCCCAGCGATAACCGACGAGAGACAGCGTGAGGTCGGATGGGATGGGACGAGCCGAGAGGACGAGCCTAGAGGTCGAGCGGAGAGCTACTCCGACTTCTTCTCACCCTCCTCCTTGGGAGGAGCGGGCGTCTTGGTCTCCGGCTTCTTGGTCGCCGCGGCCTGCGCCGCGGGGGCTCGGTCGAACTCCTCGGGCTTGCCGTCGCCGTCCTTGTCGTACCCGATGCGATCGAGCTGGCCGCCCTCGTAGTACTCCCAGTAGTCCACCTTGCCGTCGCCGTTGCTGTCGCGCTCGACGCGCTCCAGCACTTCCTCGTCGGTGTAGTACTTCCAGATGTCGGTCTTGCCGTCGTAGTTGGTGTCCAGCTCCTGCCGGATCACCTTGCCGCCGCGGCGGATGGTGATGAGATCGATCTTCCCGTCGAAGTCGAGGTCCATCTCCTCCATCTGCCGGTTGCCCTGGTCGTCGTAGTAGATCCAGATGTCCTTGCGGCCATCGTAGTTGAGGTCCTGCTCCTTGCAGGTGAGGAGGTCGACCTTGGAGCCACCCTCGGTCTTGGTCGCGTAGATCTTCCAGACGTCGGGCTGCTTGTCCTGGTTCAGATCGAGGGTGACGAGGCGCTTGCCGGAGGCGTTGCAGCGGCTCCGGTCCTCCTTCGCGGCCGCCGGGCTGGCCGGCCCCTGGGTCTGCTCGGTGCCCTGTCCGCCGCTCGGGCAGCCGGCGAGCAGGACCAGGCCTCCGACAACCACCACCAGGCTGCGCGTACGTGACATCGGTGGACTCCTTGGCAAGCAGGCCACCGCTTGCTGGACGCGGCGACCACGGCGCTAGAGGGTAGTAGTAGAACCTGCCGCTAGCCTACTCGAAGGCCCCCTCCCGCGCAAGCCCGTGGCGTGGCCTCTTCCGCTGAGAATTCGCCCTGCTCGCCTCCTTCGGAGGCTCCGCGGTGAAGGGCAAACTCATCGCGATGGGGGCGCGAGGACGTGATCCGGAGATGGAGACGGTGGGCGGCGGAGGGGCGAAGCCGGAGCGAGCAGCTCGCGCGCCTCGGCCGAGCGGCCCGCCCGCTGCAGCGCGAGCGCGAGGTTCTGGCGCAGCCGCGCGTCGGTGGGGCGCAGGGCGAGGGCAGCGCGAAAGGCGGTGATGGCTCCCTCCAGGTCGCCGGCCTCGACACAGGCGAGCCCCAGCAGGTTCTGCAGGTTGGAGTCGCCCCTCCGGAGCGCAGCAGCGCGCCTCGCGAGGTCGACCGCCTCCTGCTTGCGACCCTGCGCGGACCGCAGGCGGCTCAGTGATCTGTAGAGGTAGGGCTGGTCGGGCTGCAGCCGCGACGCGGTGATCAGCTCGCGCTCGGCGCCGGCCAGGTCGCCCAGCCGAAGCAGGCAGTCGCCGAGCTCGGCGCGGTAGGTCGGCATCGCTGGCCGGAGGTCGACAGCTCGCTGGAAGCTCGCTCGTGCCCCCTGCACCTCCCCGCGGATCAGCAGGAGGGATCCGAGGTTGCCGTGGGTGAGGGCGAGGTCCGGGCGGAGCTCTACTGCCCGGAGCGCCAGCACCAGCGCTTCCTCGCTGCGCCCGGTGCCCGCGAACGCCACCGCTACCTGCACTAGCCCGCTCCCGCTCTGCGTCTGCAAGGCCAGGTCGCGGAGCCGGTTCAGCCCGCCAGGCCCCTTGGCCGCGAGGGCATGGCGCAGCCAGCCCCAGGGCCTGGGATTCTCGGGAATCTTGCGGGCCGTATCCCACCAGAGGCCGAAGGTGGTCCGGTAGTCCTCGTTGCGGGCCAGCGTGGCTCCCCCGAGCGCTGCGGCGAGGAGAGCCACGCCGCCCAACGCGACGTGCCGCCGGACGCGCGGCGGTGCGAGGCGGAGCAGCGGAGCGCCGCCAGCGACGACCAGGGCGATCACCGCGGCGAGGGGCAGGTACATGCGTCGCTCCGCTGCGACCTCGGTGACGATGGGAATGAACGACGAGGTTGGCGCTAGACAGGCGAAGAACCAGGCTCCCAGGAAGCCAAGCCGCGGGTGACGCCACAGCGCCGCGATCGCGAGGAGAATCAGGGTTGGCATCAGGAGCAGCGACAGGAGGGAGTCGGGCTCCAGGTGATCGGGTGTTGCGCCATAGTCGAAGACCAGCGGGCTGGGCCAGAAGGCCAGTCGCAGGTAGTGCGAGACCACCCCGAGCTGGATGCGCAAGTACGCCCAGGGGCTGACACCGAGGTGCAGCCCGACCGACTGGGTACGCGGGCTGCCAAGGAAGATCAGCGCGAGCAGCAGCCAGCTCAGCGCGAGACCGCAGTAAAGCAGCCAGCGCTGGCGAAGCGCCTGCCGGAAGCTACCGGCGACGAAGCACCGGTCGTGGAGCAGCACCAGCACTGGGGCGACGACCATGGACTCCTTGCTGGCTACCCCGGCGAGCCCGGCGAGGGCGCCGAAGACCTGCCAGCCGATCCGGCCGCAGGGCGTGCTCGCATCCGCAGCGCGGAGCTGCGCGTAGAGCGCCGCGAGGAGGCAGACCCCCATCAGCACCTCTGCGCGCTGGATGATGTAGGTAACCGCCTCGGTGTGTAGTGGATGAACCGCCCAGAGAAGGGAGACTCCGAGCGCCAGCGGCAGAGATCGCTGGCTCCACTCGGGCCCCAGCCGCCGCGCCGTCCGCGA
>JAKLHH010000841.1 GCA_022710245.1 Myxococcota bacterium | reverse complement strand
ACCGGTCGCGCTCGCGGTGGAGCTGGACCTGCGGAACCCGCCGGTTCGCGCCCGCCTCCTCCGCCGCGTCCTCATCGGCGGCGGCGCCGCGGGCGCGCAGGGCGAGCTCCAGCGCGGCGGCCGCGCCCGCGGAGCCCGCCGCCTCGCGGAGCAGATCGGTCGCCGCCTCCCGCACCAGGGGAGACTCGTCATCGAGCCGCGCCTCGAGCAGCGGCACCAGGGGCGGTCGCAGGTGCCCCCGCAGCGCGCCGAGGAGCGCCGAGCGCTCGGCCGCCGAGCCGTCGGCGAGCAGGTCGCGTATCACCTCGAGCGCGTACTCCTCGCCGAGCTTCCACAGGAGCGCGGCGGCCGGCGCCCGCTCGGCGGGCGAGCCCTCGCGCAGCACGCCGTAGAGGAACTCCGTCACGCTCTCGCGGTCGGCGAGCCGGCCCGCCGCGGCGAGCCGATCGAGCACCATGAGCGCGGCCTCGCGCTGGAGCGCGCCGCCGAGCCGGTACAGCTCGCGCACGCCCGAGGCGAGGTCCACCGCCGTCTTCTCACCGAGGCACGCCGCGGTCTTTTCAATGATCTCGCGGTTCGTCGTGCGCCGCAGCACGCCCATCAGCGCCGACGCCACGGCGCCGTCCCGCGTCGGCGGCAGCGCCGCGATGCCCTCCACGGCGTTCAGCGTGAGGTAGGCGTCCTCGGGCCCGGCCAGCAGCCCCGCCACGGCCGTCTCGAACGCCGACCTGTCGAGCGCGGCGAGCTGGTGCAGGGCCGCGATCGCGAGGATCTTGCTCCCCACCGGCGGCACGAGGCACTGCCGAGAGATGTCGATCGCCTGCCCGGGACTCGACGCCGCGATCACCGCGAGGGCGGCCTCGGCCAGCCGGAAGAGGCGCTCCTGGCGCGCCCAGACGAAGATGTCGAGCGGGCGCGGCCGCTCGCCGTCGGCGCCCGAGCCGGCGACCAGCGCCGCCAGACGCAGCGCGCGCACGAGCCGGTTGAACAGCAGCCCCTTGCCGGTCCGCACGAGGGTCATCTCGCGGATGATCAGCCCCACCCCGTGGCGGCGCGGATTCTTGATGAGGTCGCCGAGCGCCGAGTATCCCTCGAAGTGCCGCACCTCGACCCTGACGGCGGTCGATTTGAGCCGGCGCGCGAGGTCCGCGGCGCCGGTCTCGCCGCCGCCGCGCAGGTGGCGGAGGATCGCCGCCTTCAGCTCGTCGTCGCCGTAGTACTCGAGGTACTCGCACGAGCGGCGGATGGTCCACCCCAGCTCGTGGGCCTCGCTCTCCACCCGCTGCGCCGACGAGCTCACCGCGCGGAACAGCTCGGCGACGACGCGGTGAAGGTGATCGCGCACCTTCGGCTCGACGCGTCCCTGGCCGGCGAGCGGCGCGAGCCTGGCGACGGCCTGCACGGCCTCGTCCTCGAGGGCGGGGGCGGTCTCCACCACGTCGGCCAGCGCGCCGACGAGCGCGCCGAGGATCGCGGCGTGGTGCGGGCGCGAGCCCACCGCCGCGTAGGCGGCGCGCCGCACCTCGTCGGCGGGGTCGGCGATCGCGTCCCGCAGCACGGCGGCGGCGTCGGGCTCCGGCAGTCCGGCCGCGAACGACGCGAAGGCCGCTCGGAGTCGAGGCGACCGGCGCTGCCGATCGGGAGCCATCAGGACGAGCAGGCGCCGGGCGGCGTCGCGGTCGCCCGCCGCCCGCTCGAGCAGCACCTCCAGCACCTCCTCGTGGCCGTCGGCCACGAGCTGCTCCAGGCAGGCGGGGCCTTCGATGGCGTACAGCGCGCCCGCGGCGTGCGCGCGCGCGGCGGGCGCGGCGAGCGGCGACCGCGCCGCCCGACGGGCGAGCTCCGTGGTGTCCGCGTTCGCGAGGCCCGCGTCGGCGATCGCCGACAGGCAGGCCTCGCGCAGGCGGTCGCTCTGCGTCGCCTTCAGGAGCCCGACGAGCGCCGTCGCGACGTCCGGGTGCCGGATACGGCCGAGGGAGGACGCGGCCGCGCACGCGAGGTCCTCGTCGGGGGCGGCGAGCAGGCGCAGGAGGTGCGGGATGCTGGACGGCTCGGCGAGCGTTCCCACCGCCTCGATGGCCGACCGGGCAACGGCGGGGCGGGCGTCGAACAGATCGGCGTGCAGCAGCGCGATCCCCCGCCGCCGCGCGTCGCAGGCGGCGAGGATCCGGTGGGTCGCGCACGCGAGCGGCTCGCTCGGGGCGGACGACCGCGCGGCACTGCCCGCAGCGCTCATGTCCCGCCGTCCTGCCGGCGGCCGCCGTCGTCGCCGACCGGCTCGAGGGCCGCACCCGCGAGCTCCACGCTCCGCTGCAGCGCGATGCGCTCGTCGCCCGAGAGGAGCCGGTCGACGTTCACCAGGGTCACCAGCCGATCGTCGAGCTTGCCCACCCCGGCGATGTACTCTTGCGGCAGGCCGCCGAGCTGGAGGGGCGGCGGATCGATCCGGGACGACGGAATTCGCGCCACCTGGCTCGCGCTGTCGGCAACCATGCCGATCAGCCTCCCCTCGAGGTCCACGACGACGATGCGGGTGTCGGCGTCAGCGGCCCGGGACGGAAGCCCGAACTTGTCGCGCAGGTCGATG
The DNA here is from genome assembly GCA_022710245.1 of Myxococcota bacterium. The sequence goes on along the minus strand of JAKLHH010000841.1, from coordinate 1,776 downwards.
ATGGGGATCACGTCGCCGCGGAGGTTGATGACGCCCTTCACGAACGAGGGGGCCCGGGGGAGCCACGTGATCTCGCGCATGCGGATGACCTCGCGCACCCGCAGCAGCTCGAGGCCGTACTCCTCGCCTCCCACCGTGAAGCCGATGAACTGCTTCAGGTCCGCGCCGGCCGCGGCGCGCGCCGATTCCTTCTGTTCCATCGCCTAGCTCCTTTCCACGCCGAGGGCGGCGCTCTCGCGACCCTCTTCGCGGCTCGCTGCCGCGACCGCCGGCGCTCCCTGCAGCCGCCAGCCGTCGCGCTCCATCGAGAGGAAGACCGCGACCAGGTCGGGATCGAACCGCGCCCCGCCGTCGTTCGCCAGCTCGTCGGCGAACTCCTCGAACGGCCGGGCCCGATGCTCGGGCCGGTCCGCGGTCGCCGCGTCCAGGGCGTCGACGATCGCGAAGATCCGGGCCGCGAGCGGTATCGCGGTCCCCGCGAGGCGCGCGGGGTATCCCGCGCCGTCGAAGCGCTCGTGGTGGCTCTGCACCAGGTCGGTCGCGTTGGCGAGGAAGTCCACCGCGCGCAGGATCCGGCAGCCCATCGCGGTGTGCTGCTCCATGATGCGCCGGTCCTCGCCCGAGAGCTCGTCGCGCGACGCGATGATGCGCTCCGGCACCCCGATCTTGCCGACGTCGTGCAGGTAGGCGCTCCACCCGAGCGCGCGCAGCTCGTCCCCCGACAGCCCCAGCTCCCGGCCCAGCCGCGCGGCGTTCTCGGACACCCGCCGGCAGTGGTCCTCGCTCTCGTAGTCCTTCAGGTCGAGCGCCGCTCCGAGGGCGGCGACGGCCATGTCGTAGGCCTCGTCGACGCGCTTCGCCGTCCGGGCGAGCTCCCCGGCCGCGGATCGCACGCGCTCCTCCAGCGCCCGGCCATAGGCGCGCAGGCGTTCCCGGGTCCGCCACTCGCCGACGACCCGGTCGACGCGGGCGAAGAAATCTCCCACGGTGAACGGCTTGGGAATGAAGTCGACCGCGCCCTTGCGCAGCGCCTCCACGGCCGTCTCCAGCTCGAGGGCGCCGGTCATGACCACCACCAGGGGGTCGTCGGGACCGGCCCGGTCCGCCAGCGAGAGCCCGCACCCGTCGGGCAGGGTGACGTCGAGGAAGAGCAGGTCGGGGCGCCGCTCGGCGATGATCCGGCGGGCCTCTGCCACGCGGCAGGCCGTCAGCACCGGGATCTGCCGCACGTGCAGCATCGAGGACACGAGCATGAGGATCTCGGGCGTGTCCTCGACCACGAGGGCGCAGGGCTGCCGATGCACCTCGGGCAGCCGGGGAGTGGTGTCACCCATGGTGGGGATGCTCCTTCAGCTTGCGGATCCCCGCCTCGAGGGCGAGGTCGATTTCGACGCGGATCCTGCGCTCCAGCGCCGGGTCGGGGGCCAGCGGCTCCAGCAGCGACGTCGCGTACCGAGGGGTGGCGCGGTTCAGGGTGTAGGCCACGAGGTCCAGCACGCACTCCTCGCACGGGCACAGGTCGGGCCGCTCGTCGAGCAGACGCTCCACGGCCTCGTGGACCCTCTCGGCGGTCCGGTTGCGGATGCGGTCGATGGGGTAGCGCTCGCCCAGGCTCACGTCGTCCTCCTCGCGAGGCTCGGCGCGCGCACGAGCTCGTCCAGCCGGGCGCCGATCGCCTCGAGCGGCACCACCTCGTCCGCGTCGCCGTTCTCGATCACCTCGCGGTTCATGCCGTAGATGACCGAGCTCGCCTGGTCCTGGGCGATCACCCGGCCG
>JAKLHH010000840.1 GCA_022710245.1 Myxococcota bacterium | reverse complement strand
CGAGCAGCGCGCCGGTCACGCTCCAGCTGGCGATCATCGCGGTCTTGCGCCGCGCGCGCGCCGCCTCCGGGTCCTCGGCCGCGGCCGCGGCCACCAGTGGGACCTTCACGCCCTCGGCGAAGGCGAAGCTGACCTTCGCGGTCTCGCCGGCCGTGACCTCGACGTAGCGGGTCTGCGGCTCCTTGCCCTGGAGCTGCGCCACCACGCGGCGCCTCCCCATCCCCACGACGACCGCCGCGAGGGGCGTCCTGCCCACCGACTCGTCGTCGACGAGGATCTCGGCGCCCGCCTGCTCGCAGTCGACCTGCAGCTTGCCCACGCGCGCCCGCACCAGCTCCAGCGTCGAGGTGGCGCTGGCGCGGTTCGGATCGCTGGCCGGGGACTTGTCGAGGTAGGCCTCGAGCGCCGCCAGCGCCGCCGCGTAGCTCTGCAGCTGGTAGTGCACTTGCCCGATGTTGTAGAGCACCGCCGGGTTCGGCAGGACCTCGTTGGCGCGCTTGAACTCCACCAGCGAGCCGCGGTAGTCGCCATCATTGAAGAGCGCCACCCCGCGCTTGAAGTGCTTCGAGGCGCGCTGGGCGGCTGTCTCCTGCGCGGCGGCGGTCCCACCGCCGACCAGCAGGAGAACCGAGAGGAGCAGGGCAGGGGCTCGTCTGCAAGTCATCGTCACTCCCCGTAGGGGTTGTTGGAGTCGATCGACTTCTTCTTCAGCTTCAGCTCCACCGTCGAGGACATCCCGGCGGCGACCATCACCCGCCGCTGGGCGCGGACGCTCCCGTCACGATCGGCGCGGACCTCGACCGTGTGCATCCCTGGCCGCAGGGAGAGGTTCGCGGGCGCCCGGCCGGCTGCCTTTCCGTCGACATAGACGGTGGCCGCCTCGCTGGCCTCGACGCGCACCTGCCCGTGGTCCGCGCTGGGGGCGGGAGCAGGCGCCGGCGTGGGCGCGGGGGCCGGCGCGGGCGCGGGGGCGGGGGACGGAGGCGCCGCGACCTGCTTCGGATGTCCCGCCGGGCGGCGAGCCGGGTGACGTGGCTGCGACGGGACCACGAGGGGAGGCGCCGTGGTGGAAGGGGAGCTGGCGGGCTGGGCGGACCTGGTCGCGGTGCTCTCGGCGCGAGCCTGAGCTGCCTCGAGGCTGGCCAGCATCGTCTTCGCGCGCTCGCTCTTCGGATGCGTCTTGATCACCTCTCGGAGCACCTGGCCTGCCGCTGGGTATTGCTTGCTCTCCAGCAGCTGCGCAGCGATCTTCAGGCGTGGCGCCTGCTCGATCTCCTTCTCCAGCTCACCGAGGAGCTCCAGGTGGCGCGGGTCGCTCGCGATCTTCCTCGCGCGGCTGACCGCGGCGGCCGCCTCCATGTCCTTGCCCTGCTCGAGCAGGCTCTTTGCGGTCAGGTAGGCGTCCATCGGCTGCTCGGCGGCCGGGCTGCGCGTGAGAAAGAAGACAAGCAGACCCACCACGACCAGCAGGACGGCCCCGCTTCCGACGAGGAGCCCCAGCTTGTTGCTGGTCGGCTTGCCGGGCCGCGGCGGCACGGGCAGTGGAGTGACGGGCTTCGGCTTCGCGTCCAGGACCCAGGAGGGGCGCGCGCCGCTGGGAGCTTTCTTCTCGGCAGTCATCGATGTCCTCGCCCTCGGTCTCGCCGGGTGTCTTCCAGCCCAGGTTCAGGAATTCACCATCCAATCTGTCACGCTCATGTGACATCGACGTGACACTCCATGTGACAGGCTTGTGACATCGAACAGGTACGGAGTGAAGCCAGCTCTGCGACGAGCCGGTTACGAGCCGGTGACGGGACCCTCCGAGCTGTGACGGCTAGAGGAAGGGAGAGGAGTCCGAGGGGTTCCCCTTGTTCTGATCGGCGTTCGCCTCGTCCTGCTCGCGCAGCACGTCGAGGAGGATCATGCTCGGGTCGAGCTGGATCTCGGAGTCGGTGGTCGGGGTGTTGCGTGGGGCTGGCTCGAAGGCGAAGGTCCCATCCTGCCAGCCCATCAGCTCACGGATGGCCTGCTTCACCTGGCGGACGAGCAACTCGCGGAGCTGCTCCACCCGGATCAGGTGGAGTTCGAGGAGGAGCGCACCGAACGGCTCCTGTGGCCGCGCGAGCTGCAGGCTCGCTGCGCGCTGCAGACCCTCGGCGCTGATCTTCTTCTCCGCGGCGAGGAGGTCGCCGAGTCGCGGTGCGCGCGGCGAGTTGGCGGCGGTGATGGAGCCGCGATTGAGCCGGACCTCGCCAGGGCCCGCCACGGACGCGAGGTAGAGGACCCCCGAGCGGCGCGCGTTCTTCAGGAACTCCAGCAGATCTGGCAGCGCGAAGCTGTCGAGCGTGCCCATCATCGCGGCGCTGGTGTTCTGGGGGGTCGAGGCCTGCGGCACGGTCCGCTGCTCGACCTCGGCCTCGATGACCGGCACGAGATCCGCCTCGTCGAGCTCGTGCAGCGAGAGGTCCGTCTCGCGGGGGGCCTTCCCTGGCGGGCGCGGCGGGGGCCTTCCGGACAGCGCACCACGCAGCTCGGCGAGCTTCGCCTGGATCTCGTCATCGCCCGGCGCCAGCTCGGCGGCCCTCTGGATCGCATCCAGCGCGCCGCCGAGGTCGCCGCTCCTCCAGAGCGCGAGGCCGAGGTTGAAGTGCGCCGTGGGCCAGTCGGGCGCCAGGTCAGCCGCCTTGCGGAGCGTCATGGCCGCGGCGCCGGCCGCGCCGTCCTCCAGGAGCGCGATGCCGAGGTTCGACTGCGCGGCGGCGAACGTCGGGTCGAGCCTCACGGCGTCCACGAAGTAGCGCTGCGCGGTCTTCAGGTCACCCGCCTCGCGAAACGCGAGGCCCAGGTTCACCAGGAGCGCATTCGGCGTCGAGGTCTGCCGCAGCGCTGCCTCGAAGATCCCGATCCCCTCGGTCGCCTGACCGGCCTTGGCCAGCGCGACGCCGAGGGTGATGCGTGCCTCGAGGTCCTCGGGATCGAGCTGGCACGCGCGGCGCAGCGAGGGGATGGCGGCCGCGGCGCTCTCGTGCTGGTGAAGCGCCTTGCCGAGGAGCGCGTGCGCCGCCTGGATCCGCTCGTCGAGCGCGATGGCCTCCCGCAGCCGCGGGATGGCCTCGGCGGAGCGGCCGTGGTCGACGAGCGCGCGGCCGAGCACCACCAGCGCCTCCGGTACGCCCGGAGAGAGGGCGGTCGCCTCCTCGAGGAGCGCGAGGCCCGCGGCCACCTCGCCGCGGGCGAGCTGCGTCAGTCCCAGGTGGCCACAAGCCTCGGCCGAACGCGCATCGAGCCGCCGCGCGTAGCCGAAGACGTCCACGGCACGGTCCAGCTGATCGAGGTCGCGCAGCATGCGACCGAGCTCGATCAGCTCAGACGACGACGGCTTCGCCTCCAGAGCACCCTCGATCGCGGCCAGGGCCTCATCGTGCGCGCCAGCGGCGAGGGCTGTCGCTGCCCTCTCCTGCCACCCAGCTGCGTCCTGCGGCCGCCTTCTGAAGAGATCGCGGAAACCCAACTCGCTCGCACCTCACAGACCCGACGAGATGATACTGGTACGGATGCGTCCGTACCAACAAGACTAGCAACGGCAGGCTGGACAGCAAAATTAAAGCCAAGTTGCGGCTCGGCAGCCGCAAAAGCTCTGGAGTACGGCTCTCGCGTGCGCTAGGCTCGGGCCCGTCAGGAGGGGTTTCATGCAGCAGGCCCAGGAGCGGCGCCGCGCGCCGCGAGCGAAGTTCTCGGGGGCGGTGATCGTCAACACGCCGGGGAGCGAGATCACCTGCGTCGGGGGCGACCTGAGCGAGTCGGGGATGCTGGTCTTCCCGCCCAAGGAGCAGCAGCCCGCGCCCGGCGACCCCATCCAGCTCCGCTTCACCCTGCCGCGCCTCTATCGCTGGCTGAGCTGCGAGGGGGAGGTGGTGCGCCAGGCCAGCGTCAACCACCGCACCGGCTGGGGCGTCCGCTTCGCCCAGGTCACCGCCGAGGTGCGGCGCGTCATCCGCACCTTCGTGGCCGCGGGTCACGGCCAGGTGATCGAGTACGAGCCCCTGGATCCGGCCGAGAGCCAGCAAAACTAGCAGCAGCCGCAGCATCGCCATCGCAGGACCGCAGTAACCTCGAGCACTTCCTCCACTACCCCTGCCACCTCCGAACGGACCTCCTCCGGGAAGGAACCGCCTCCCTGACCGTACATCCACCCAGCTCGAACTAGCGTTGGAAGGAGCCAGCATGTTTGGTCACTGTCTGAGGCTCGCGACCGTGGTCGCGATGGGCGCCCTCTCCCTCACCGTCGTGGGTTGCGGCGGCGATTCCTGCAAGGACGCCTGCACCAAGCTCGCGAAGTGCGCGGGGGTCAGCCGCGAGGCAGGGATCGTCTACAAGAGCGCGCC
>JAKLHH010000084.1 GCA_022710245.1 Myxococcota bacterium | reverse complement strand
TCGTCGAGCCTCGTCGAGCTCGCGGGTCTGCCCGGCGTTCGCGGCCTCGAGCTCGGCGAGTCGTCGTCGAGCCTCGTCGAGCTCGCGGGTCTGCCCGGCGCCCTGCGCGCCACGCAGCTCCTCGAGGCTGGCGTCGCGTCCAGCCAGCGCGCCGCGGAGCTCTTCGAGGCTGGCGTCGCGTCCAGCCAGCGCGCCGCGCAGCTCCTCGAGGCTGGCGTCGCGTCCAGCCTGTGCGGCCCGCAGCTCCTCGAGGCTGGCGTCGCGTCCAGCCAGCGCGCCGCGGAGCTCGTCGAGGCTGGCGTCGCGTCCAGCCTGTGCGGCCCGCAGCTCCTCGAGGCTGGCGTCGCGTCCGGCCAGCGCGCCGCGCAGCTCCTCGAGGCTGGCGTCGCGTCCGGCCTGTGCGGCCCGCAGCTCCTCGAGGCTGGCGTCGCGTCCGGCCAGCGCGCCGCGCAGCTCCTCGAGGCTGGCGTCGCGTTCGGCGAGGAGGCGCTGCAGCTCCTCGGTGAGGTGCTGGCGCTCGCCCAGGTACCAGCGCGCCTCGTCGAGCTCACGCTGGCGCTGGCCGAGGAGCTGGTCGCGTTCCCCCAGCGTCTGGCGCAGGGCGCCCAGCTCGCCCTCGACGCGGGCGAGGGCGCCCTGCCGCTCGCTCAGCTCACGGCGCAGGTCGTCGAGGGCACCCTGCCGCTCGCTCACCTCACGGCGCAGGTCGTCGAGGCCGTGGTGCAGCTCGGCCGCGGAGCGGTCGCGCTCGTCGAGGGCGCGGCGCAGCTCGGCCTGCTCGCGGTCGCGTTCGTCGAGGGCGGCCCGCAGCCCGGCGAGCTCGGCGCCCGCGGCCTCGCCCGCCATCGGAGCCGAGGCGGCCACCGCCGCCTGCCCTTGCTCTCCGAGGTCCCGCTCCGGCCGCTCCAGCCGCTCCAGCTGCGCCCGCAGCTGATCGTGCGCCTCGCGGGTGCGCTCCTGAGCGTCGAGGGCGCTCGTCGCCTCGGCCCGTAGCAGCTCCAGCTCGCGCTCGCGCGCGGTGAGCGCGGCGTCCTGATCCTCGAGGCGGCGGGCCAGGGTGGCCAGCTCCGTCTCGCGCTCGGCGAGGCCGCGCTGCAGCTCGCGGCAGCTGGTCTCGCGATCGTCGAGCCGGCGCGCGAGCTCCGCGATCGTGTGATCCCCGTCGGAGAGCCGCGCCAGCGCCCGCTCGCGCTCCTCCACCGCGGTCTCCAGCTCGGCGACCGCCTCGTCGCGCTCGGCCCGTGCGCGCTCCAGCCCCGCCAGCGCCGCCTCGCGCTCGGCGAGTCGACTCTCGCGGTCCGCGTGGGAGGTCTGGTCCAGCCCGGCCGTGGCGGCGGGCGGCTCGGTCCGGAGCCGCTCGAGCTCGTGCCGGGCCTGCTCCGCCTCGCGGCGGGCCTGCTCGGCCTCGCGCCGCGCCCGCTCCAGCTCGCCCTGCGCCTGCTCCGCCTGAGCCCGCGCCGTCGCGAGCTCGGTCGCCCTCGCCTCCAGGGCGGACTCCCGGTCCCCGAGGCTGCGCTCGACCGCGGCCAGCTGCGCCCGAAGCGCGGACTCCTGCTCGCCCTGCAGGCGCTCGCGTTCGGCGCGAGCCGCCTCCTGCACGGCCAGGGCGCGCTCCAGCTCGGCGACCCTGGCGGCCTCCGGCGCAGGCAGCTCCGCGGCGGGGCTGACCTCCGGCGCAGGCAGCTCGCCCGAGCTGCGCTGGGCGAGCAGCCTGGTCAGCGCTGCCCCGCGGATCTCGCTCTCCTGCACGGTGCGGATCAGCTCGAGCTGGAGCCGGGTCAGGTCGCCCTGCCGCTCGGCCAGGCGACGGGCCGTCTGGTGCAGCTCGCTGCTCGTCGCAGCGAGGCGGCTCGCCCAGCGCTGCTGCGACTCCTTCGCCGAGCGCTCGGTGTCCTGCAGCGCGGCGCGGAGGCGTGCGACCTCCTCTGGGGTGGAGGGGGCCGCGCCATCGAGCGTCTGGGTCTGACCGGGATCCTCGGGCTTCACGTCCTGTCATCTACCTCAGCAGCGAAAAGATCGCTATAGAGAGCTGACGGTTTGGCGCGGCGCCCCGCGCAGCGGCCGTGGCTGTGAGCTGCCCGCGACCGGCATGCTGCCCGCTACCGGCATGCTGCCCGCGACCAGAGGAGCGCTGCCCGCGACCAGAGGAGCGCTGCCCGCGACCGGGATGCTGTCTGTCTGTGACCAGAGAGGAGCGCTGCCCGCGACCGGGATGCTGCCCGTGACCAGAGGAGCGCTGCGCGCGACCGGGATGCTGTCTGTCTGTGACCAGAGGAGCGCTGCCCGTGACCAGAGGAGCGCTGCCCGCGACCGGGATGCTGTCTGTCTGTGACTGCCCGCGACCAGAGGAGCGCTGCCCGCGACCAGAGGAGCGCTGCCCGCGACCAGAGGAGCGCTGCCCGCGACCAGAGGAGCGCCGCCCATGAGCAGACGGCCGCGGCGGCCGGGCGATGCGGTTCGAGCTGGGCGGGGGCAGATCGCGACCGGAAGTCGGCGACCTGGCTCGCGCTGGCGCCAGGGCTCGAGGTTGCAGCGCGACACGCCCGCGACGGGCGTGGCCCGGAGGGCGAGCCGTTCGCACGGAGGGGGATCGTCGAAGTCAGGCAGTTACCGCCTGCGGAGGCTCCGCGATGGAGGGCCATTGCGGCGGCGGGTCTCATCCCGGAGCGGCCAGGCGGCCGCGAGGACCCGCTATTGAGATCGTGGCGCGCTGGATCGCCGTTTGCAGCCGCTCCTGCCTTGATGTTGCGTCCCTGTCCCGCTGCCTTCCGCACCCCCCTCGTCGTCCTCGACCTGCTGCTCGTGCTGATGACCCCACAGCTCGGTCAGGCCCGCCCCGGTCAGGCCCGCCCCGGTCAGGCCTCCGGCTGGCAGGCCCCCGGATGGACCTCCGGCTGGCGGCCCCGGCTACAGAGGCTGCGCAAGGCCGCCGGCGTCTTCGTGGCCACGCTGCAGCAGCGGCGGACGATGCGCCGCGACGAGGTGCTGCTCCAGCGCGAGCACCAGGCGATGGAGACCCACGACTACCACGTGCTCCGCGGCTATCTGGCCGCGCTGCACAAGCACGACCGGGACACCTGGCACGAGGTGAGCCTGGCCATCAAGCAGGAGGCCCCCGACCTGGCGAACCACCGGGCCGCCGAGCTCGCGGTCCTCGGCTCGCTGGCCGGAGCGCTGAGCTCGGTCGCGGCGACCTTCGCGACCCTGCAGCTGAGCCCGCACACGCTGTCGATCGGGCTGCCGCTGTCGATCGGGCTGCCGCTGTCGATCGGGCCGACGCCCATGGCGCTCGGCCTCGCCGCGACGCTCTTCACCGCTGCCTCGGCCGTGATGCTCTATCGCTCGGGCCAGCACTGGCTGGTCGGCGCGCGCAACGACTGGACGGACGCCGCCCGCCGCGTGGTGACGCGGGTCTCGCAGGACCGGCTGGCCTCGGCGGGTGCCCGCGCGGCCATGCGCGCGGCCTGGAGCGAGGCGGTCGATGCCGCCCGCCAGCACCGGCCGGGCTGGGTGCGCTCCCACAGCAGGTCGCTCCTGGGGAGCTGGCTGCTCGAGGTCCAGAGGGGCCTGCGCGACTGAGCCGCCCGGCGGATCCGCCCCGCGGCTCCTGGCGGAGCTCAGGCGGAGCCTGCTACTCGCAGATCTTGGCCGAGAGGAAGACGCCCGTGCACTTGCGCGGCGGGAGGCAGTCCCCGTCGGTGGAGCAGGTGCACGCCTTGACGTCGGCGCTGCAGCGCTTGCCGCTCAGGTTCGCGGCGCAGTCGGGGTCCGACGCGCAGACGCAGCTCCCCTTCGAGCAGGTCTTGCCCAGCGTGTCGACGGTGCAGTCGCTGCTCGCCACGCACTCGACGCAGCCCGAGCCCGGATCGCAGAGCTTCGCCCACTCCTCCTTGCTGCAGTCCGCCCCCGTCTTGCAGCCCACGCAGAGGCCCAGCGCGCTCGAGCAGTAGGGCTTGCCCGCGCTGCAGTCGGTGTCGGCGGTGCAGGCGACGCAGCGTCCACCGCTGCACTTCTTGAGCCCCGGGAGGTGGAGGCACTCGGGATCGCCGGTGCAGGGCTTCTGGCAGTACTGATAGCCCGCGCCCGCGTAGGGCAGGCCGCAGCTGCTCCACGGCGCCTGCGTGCACTGCGCGTTGCTGCTGCAGCTGCACTTCTGGAAGGTCGTGTAGCAGGTGGGCCCGGTGGCCTGGCCCGCGCACTCCCCGTCGGCGGCGCAGCCGCAGCGCTGCTGGGAGCCGGCCGGGAGGCACTTCTTGCCCCACGAGGTCACCGCCGCGCAGTCCGGGTCGCCAGCGCAGCCGCAGCGCTGGTTGCTGCAGACGCTCCCGTTCGGGTGGGCGGCGCAGTCCGGAGACCCGAGGCACTCGACGCAGGTCCCGCTCGCCGCATCGCAGAGCGGGGTGAGGCCGCCGCAGTCCGCGCCGGTCTTGCAGGCGACGCAGCGGCCGAGGCTGGTCTGACAGAGCTTGCGCGCCGGATCGGCGGTGCAGTCCGCGTCCGCGGTGCAGGTCACGCAGCGCCCATCGCTGCAGTGCTTGAGCCCCGCGTTGACGCCGTTCCAGCTCCGCTGCTGGCAGTCGGGGTCGCCGCTGCAGGGCTGCTGGCACTGCTGGTACTCGGCGAGGTCCGAGGGAAAGGCGCAGCGCGTGAGCGGCTGGGCGGTGCACTCCGCGTCGGAGGCGCAGCTGCACCAGCCGAGCGGCTGATAGCACGTCGCGCCGGCCGGGGCGCCGGCGCAGTCCGCGTTCGCGCTGCAGCCGCAGCGCTGCCAGGCGAGCCCGGTCAGGCACTTCTTGCCCCAGGCGGCGGTCGCGCACTCCGCGGCGCCGTTGCAGGTGCAGCGGTTCTGGTTGCAGGCGCTGCCGTTGGGGCTGGTCGCGCAGTCGCTCGGCGCCTTGCACTCGACGCAGCTCCCCTTGCTGCAGCGAGGCGCGCCCGGGCCGCAGTGCGCGTCGCTCGTGCAGGCGACGCACTGGCCGATGATGGTGTCGCAGTGCTTGGCGAGGGCGTTCTTGAAGCAGTCGCCGTCGCTCTTGCAGGTGATGCACTTGCCGGTGCCGAGGTCGCAGGTCGGGTAGGTCCCGCAGTCCGCGTTCGACTTGCACGGAGGCCGGCAGGTGTGGAGGTCACCGCCGACGCAGATGTCGAAGGGCGCCTTGCAGTCGCCGTCCTGCTTGCAGGTGCAGATCTGGTTCTCGTGGTCGCAGAAGGGGCCGCGCAGGTTGCCCTGGCACTCCTTGTCCTCGTCGCAGATGCAGAAGCCCCGCGCCTTGTCGCAGCGGGTCCCGAGCGCGCCCGGGTTGCCCGTGCAGTGCTTGTCCTCGAGGCACTCGACGCAGCGCCCCTCGCTGGGGCTCTTGACGCAGAGGCTGAGGTCCGCGGCGAGGCAGCTCGGGTCGCAGATCCCGGGCGCCAGGTCGGGGCTGCGGCCGTCGAGGATCGGGTGGGTGCCATCCCCGAGCTTGGGGTGCTCGACCTGCGGGCCGCTGTCGGTGGCGGGGGAGCTGTCGTCGGAGCAGGCGGTGACGACGAGCGTGAGGCAGCCGAGGGTGAGGCAGCCGAGGGTGAGGCAGCCGAGGGTGAGGCAGCCGAGGGCGCGCGCCAGGCGAGCTCGGGTGCGGGTGCGGGTGCGGGTGCGGGTCATGCGGTCCTCTCGGTGCCAGCGGGGCAGGGCGACCGTACCACGGCCTGAACTATAACCGAGAGGAGGAGGGGGTGAAACCGGGCCGGCCGGCCCATAGCGCCGCTCTAAGGACCGGGCGCCGTCGAAGCCACTGTCGCCCGTTGGGTGAGAAGCCAGCACGATCGGGTACGCGGCAGACCCAGGGCGACGGCGCGTGCGGGCTGTGCGGTGGCAGGAGGCACAACGGTTGTGCCACCCCAACGGCCCCGCCCCTCGTCGCCCGCAGCGGGCACCGACGGTGGCGGTCCGCACGGCTCCCGAGCGCGAGGACGCGAGGGGTGGGGAGGGCGCTGCTGTCTCATCCCGGAGCGTCCCGAAGGGACGCGAGGACCAGCGCCCCCCGCGAGCGGGGGTCCCCGCACGCCGTCGCTCTTGTTTACGGCGGATACCTTCAGGCGGAGTTGGGGCCGGCCGTGTCGAGGCTCGGCTGACTTCGAGGGCGAGCTACTCCTCGCCGCCCCCGTCCTTCACGTCCTTCGCGTTGACCCCGCCGAAGATCATCCCCTTCTGCGGGCACCACGCGCCGGGGCGGTTCGGCTCCTCCTTGTAGACGTCGGTGTCCTTGCCGAACGCGCCGAGCTTCTTCTCGCCCAGCTGCATCAGCGCGCCGTAGGCGACGCCGTTCCTCATGCCGGCATTCCAGAAGAGGAAGCCGTTCGAGCCCGCGCGCCGGGCGGCGTCGATCTGCTTCTTGATGAAGTCCACCCCGAAGAACTTCTCGACGCTGTTCGGGTAGGCCTGCAGGAAGGGGCGCAGCACGATCTTGGCCGCCTTGTGGCGCGCTCGCCAGAGGCCGCAGTGGATCAGCGAGTAGACCCGCTCGGTGACGGTGTTGCCCTTGAAGTAGGTCCCCATCCCGTTCGCGTACATCATCGGCGAGACGGCGTCGACGTACTTGGACATCGACTCGATGGTCTGCCCGAGCGCGCGCGGGTCGCCGTCGACCAGCGTGGTGAGCCCGTAGACGTCGACGGAGATGGGGATGGTGAGCGCGCGGTCGACCTGCTCGAGGAAGCCGGCGATCAGCATCGAGCGGTCGCGCTTGTCATTGGCCTGGTGCATCCAGACGCCGAGCGTGCCAGCGAAGCCCTTGGGGAAGCGGATGTAGTCGAACTGGATCTCGTCGAAGCCGAGCCCCTGCAGCTCCAGCGCGATGTCCGTGATGTAGTCCCGCACCTCGGGGGAGTAGGAGTCGATCCAGTTGGCGCCGGCGCTGAAGAGACGCTCGGCCTTGGGGCCGACCCGCACCGAGAGATCGGGGCGCAGGTACGGGAGGCGACTGTCCTTGAAGCAGACCACCCGGGCGATGGTGTAGATCCCGTGCTCGTGGAAGGTCTTCGTCGCCGCGGCCGGGTCCTTGATCAGCGGATTCTGCAGGCCCTTGGTGAGCGGCACCTTGCTCGGGTAGGTGACGTTGCCGAAGTCGTCCTTCATGTCGACGACGACCGCCGTCATGTGCGCCTTCTTCATCGCCAGCGCGGTGCGCTCGGCCCCCACGTTGTGGAGGAAGTAGGGCGTCACGTAGAAGCCGCGCGCGGTGCGGCCGGCCTCGGTCATGGTGTCCTTGAGGCCGTTGTCCTTGTACTTCTTCGGTGTGTAGGGGAGCAGCTCCGCGGGGTGCGTCTTCTTCACGCAGCCCGGCAGCTTGCTCTTGCCGGTGCAGGGGCTGTGCGGGTACTTGCCCGAGGCAGCCAGGCTGGCCAGCGGTAGCAACAGCAGCGACAGGAGGACGACAGCTCTCAGCATGGCGTCATCATAGCCAACGGTGCGCGGGGAAGAAAATTTCTCCGCAGGGGAGGGTGCCGGCGAAGGCGCGCAGCGCCGGGGAGGAGCGAGGAAGGACGAATCGAAGTACCTTCGCTGTGGATCACCCCCTGGCCGGCGAGCGCGCCTGGCGCCGGGGGACCGCAGGGGGCGAGCAAGTGCGGCGTTGGCGCGGGCGGGGGCTGGTGCTAGGGTAGGCGCGATGCCGAGCCTGCGCGTCGGAGCCCAGGAGATCGCCTACCGGGAGGCAGGTGAGGCGCGTCCCCCGCTGCTCCTCCTTCACGGCGCCGGCGCCTCCTCGCTCTGCTTCGCCGAGCTCCTCGGCCACCTCGGCCGCCAGCGCTGGACCCTGGCGCTCGACCTCCCCGGCCACGGTCGCAGCCCGGCCTTCGCCAGGCGGCCGCCGGCCAGCGAGCTCCTCGAGCGCTACCGCGACCTCGTCGCGGAGGCCGCCGAGCGGCTCGGTCTCGGCCGCTTCATCCTGGCGGGGCACTCGATGGGCGGGGCCGTGGGGCTCAGCTTCGCGCTCGCCTACCCGGAGCGGCTCGAGCAGCTCCTGCTCATCGCCAGCGCGGCGCGGCTGCGCGTGTCGCCCGCGCTGCTGGAGACCATCCGCTCGCGCTGGGACGAGCTCCCCGCGCTCCTCGCCGGGCTCGCCTGCTCGCCCGCGAGCGACGCCGCGAGCCGGGCGCGCTGGAGCGCGCAGCAGCTGCAGGCGCCGCAGCCCGTGGTGCTCGCGGACTTCCTCGCCTGCGACGCCTTCGACCTCCGCGGCCGCCTGGGCGCCGTCACGGTGCCGGTGGGCGTGCTCCACGGCGCCGACGACCGGCTGACGCCACCGGCTCAGCAGGAGCAGCTCCTCTCGGCGCTCCCGCGCGCCCGCGGCGAGCAGCTCGCGCGGGCCGGCCACCTGCTGGCGCTCGAGCGGCCCGTCGAGGTGGCCGAGGCCCTGCTCCGCCTGATCCACGCCAGCCACGCCGCACCCACGCCCGTCTGACCCGCGCAGCCGGACGAGGCCTCGCCGCGCGGGGCCACACGGTGCGACCTCCGCGTTGTTTGACCTGCGCCCGAGCCAACGAGTATCCTTCGCCGAGCATGGACAGGCTCGGCAAATATGCGCTCCTCCGCCGGCTGACCTCGGGCGGGATGTCCGAGATCTACCTCGCGCAGCAGAGCGGTCCGGGCGGCTTCGAGAAGACAGTGGTGCTCAAGCGGCTCCTGCCGAGCCTCGCCAGCGACAAGGAGCTGGTGCGCATGTTCATCAACGAGGCGCGCATCGCCGCGCGCCTCAACCATCCGAACATCGCGCAGATCTACGACCTCGGCTCCTCGGGCAACGACTACTTCCTGGCGATGGAGTACGTGCACGGCGCGAACCTGGCCGAGCTCCAGACCCAGGCCGCCTCCGCGAGCCAGGTGCTCCCGCACGATCTGATCGCCTATATCGTCCACCGCGTCTGCCTCGGGCTGCAGCACGCCCACACGCTGCGCGACGGGAAGGGCCAGCCGCTCGGCCTCGTCCACCGCGACGTGAGCCCCCAGAACGTGCTCCTCTCCTTCGCCGGCGAGGTCAAGCTGGTCGACTTCGGCATCGCCAAGGCGACCGCGCTCGCGGCCGAGACCCAGGCCGGTCTGCTCAAGGGCAAGTACGGGTACATGTCGCCCGAGCAGTGCCGCGGCGAGCCCGTCGACGCGCGCAGCGACCTCTTCGCGCTCGGCGTGCTCCTCTACGAGCTGGTCTGCAGGCGGCGGCTCTTCCGGCGGCAGAGCGAGTTCGCGGTCATGCGGGCGATCCTCGAGGACCCCATCCCGCCGCCCTCGGCCGTGGCCGACGACGTGCCGGATGACCTCGAGGAGGTCATCATGCGCGCGCTGGCGCGCAAGCCCGACGATCGCTTCGCCAGCGCCCAGGAGATGCAGCACGCCCTCGAGGCCGCCTGCGAGGCGCAGGGCTGGAAGGGGAGCGCGCTCTCGGCGGCGGAGCTGATGGCCAAGATCTATCCGCTGCGCGACGCCGCCCAGGAGGTCATCTCCGCCGGGCCCGAGGAGGTCACCAGGCCGGGCCAGGTCGCCCTTCATCGCGGAGCGTCCGCGGGACGCGAGCAGGGCGACCTGCGGCAGACCACCAAGTCGAGCCCAGGGATCCCCGGCGAGTCCGCGACGAGGCCGGCGATCCCGCGCAGGACCTCGTCGCCGGGATCGGCGCTGCCGCCGCGCTCGACCCCCGCGCCGCCGCCGGACGCCGCGCTGCCGCCGCGCTCGACCCCTGCGCCGTCGCGCTCGACCCCTGCGCCGTCGCGCTCGACCCCTGCGCCGTCGCGCTCGACCCCTGCGCCGTCGCGCTCGACCCCTGCGCCGCCACCGCCGGCCGCCGCGCCCCGCTCGGCCCCGCCGCCGGCCGCCGCCGCGCCCGCGGGCCGTAGCGCGCCTGCGCCGATCGAGCCCAACCGCCCCGCGCCCTCACACACCCAGGCGCCCACCACGCCGGGCAGCCCGCTGCGCGAGCTGGCGACGGTGCAGGACGTGAGCGCGGAGCTGGGGCCGTCGTGGTCGCAGCCGAAGAGCGGGTTCGCGCCGGAGGCTGCGCTCGATCTCCAGGACACGGCGCTCGAGGCCGCGCTCGCCGCGCTCCCCGAGGAGGACCTCCCCGGCGAGAAGACGACGATCACGGGACCGAGCTTCGTGCTCCCCTCGGAGCCCGCCGCGCCCGCTCCGCCGCCGCCCCCGCCTGCGGGCCCAGCGGCGGCGTCGGTCCCGCCGCTGGCGAAGATGCCCTCGGGCGGAGTGCCGATCAGCGTCGAGTCGTCGTGGGACGAGGAGACTCCCCCGGGGAAAGGGCCGGCGCCCGAGGTCCTGCTCCAGGATCAGGCGGCGCTCTCCTTCCGGCCCACGATCTCGCCAGCCCTGGCAGTCCCCGAGGCTAAGGAGGACCCCCAGGCCCGCCTGGAGACGATGGCGCTCCCCGAGCTCCGCGACGCGCCCGGCCCGCGCCGCTCGCGCCTCTGGGTCGTGCTCCTCCCGGCCACCCTGGTCCTCTCGGCGGTGGCGGTGCTGCTCGCGCTCAAGCTGCGGTCGGGCGACGGCTACCCGGTGGTGGTGAGCACCGATCCCACGGGCGCGGCGGTCTTCGTCGACGGCGAGCGCCGCGCCGGTGCGACGCCCCTGACGCTGGGCAACCTGGAGCGCTCGCGCGCTTACGACCTGCTGGTCATCCTCGACGGCTACAAGCCGTGGCAGCGTAAGCTGACCCTCGACGGCACGCCCGCCTCCCGCACCATCAATGCGCAGCTCGAGGCCCTCGGCGCGGGCGGCTCGCCCGCCGCGCTCGACGTGAAGGTCGCCGAGCCGGGCGCCGAGGTCTACCTCGACGGGGAGCGGCAGGGAGCGGCGCCGATCGTCCTCGACAAGATCACGAGCGGCGTCTCGCACACGCTGGTGGTGAAGAAGGAGGGCTTCGAGGACGAGGTGGTCAGCGTCAGCCCGCTCACCGTCGGCGAGCGTCGCACGCTGAGCATCTCGCTCCGCCCCTCGCGCGGGGTGGTGGAACCGCGCGAGCTGAAGCGCCCTGTCCCCAAGGCGCCGAGGCCGGAGAAGAAGGACGGGGCGAAGAAGGACGGGGCGAAGCACGAGCCAGCGAAGGCGGCGAAGAAGGAGCCCAAGGGCTCCGTCGCCGGTCCGAAGCGGACGCCCAGCCTGCAGTCGCCGCGGGAGGGCAAGATCGGGGAGCACCTGCCCGGCAAGGAGTGAGCTCGCCCCGCGTCACTCGCCCCGCGTCACTCGCCCCGCGTCACTCGCTCCGCGTCAGCTCGCCCCGCGTCAGCTCGCCCGCGTCACTCGCCTCGCGTCACTCGCCCCGCGTCACTCGCCCCGCGTCACTCGCCCCGCGTCAGCGGTCCGAACGCCCAGAGCGAGAGCACGACGAACACCAGGTCGAAGACGGCGGTCAGCTTGAGCCAGACCAGCGCGCCGGCCGCCTCGGCGGGGCCGGCCATCAGCGCGGCCGTGCCCTTGGCCCCCGCCACGATCACCGGCGTCACGATGGGGAAGAGCAGGATGGAGAGGAGCACGTCGCGGCTGCGGCTCTGCATCAGCGTGGCCGCGAAGAGGCAGCCGACGGCCGAGAAGCCGAGCGTGCCGAGGACGAGCAGCGCGGCGAGGAGCAGCGGCGAGGTGACGCGCAGGTTGAAGAGCAGCACCTCGAGCGGGACCACCACCGCCTCGGCGAGCGTGATGAAGATGAAGACGCCGAGGAGCTTGCCCAGGTAGAGCGCGGCGCGGCTCACGGGCGAGAGCAGCAGCGCGCGCTGCGTGTCGCCCTCACGCTCGCGGTCGAAGGCGCGGCCGAGCCCGAGCGTGCCGGAGAAGGCGATCACCACCCAGAGGATGCCGCCGGCGACCTGCTCCATCGGCTGGCCCTCGCGCGCGAAGGCGAAGGCGAAGATGACGATCACCAGCACCGCGAAGAAGGACATGGTGTACAGGATCTCGCGCGAGCGCCACTCGACGCGGAGGTCCTTCAGCGCGATCTGCAGGAGCTGGGTGAGGAAGGGGCCGGCGCCCTCGAGGCGTCGCGGGGCGGCGGGCAGCGGGCCCGGGGGCGCCGCGCCCTGGGGCGCCGCGCCCTGGGGCGTGAGCTCAGACGGCGGCACGGTAGCGCTCCAGGATCTGGGCGGCGCCGAGCGCGGCCCCCTCGAGCTCGGCGGCGACGCGGCCGCGGCCGAGGATGACGAGGTGCCCGCAGAGGCCGTCGATGGCCTCCACGTCGTGGCTCACGACGACGACGATCTTGCCGGCCTCCTGCGCTCGCCTGAGCTCGTCCCGCAGGAGGTCCGTGGCCTGGCGGTCGAGGCCGGTGAAGGGCTCGTCGAGGAGCAGCAGGTCAGGGTCGGGCAGGAGCGCCCGCGCCAGCGCCACCCGCTGCGCCATGCCCCGCGAGAGCGCCTGCGCCGGCTTGCCCGCGTCGCGCGTCATCCCGACGCGCTCCAGCCAAGCCTCCACGCTGCGCGCGGCGTCGGCGGCGGAGAGCCCGTAGAGGCGCGCGAAGAAGAGCAGGTTCTCGCGGCTCGACATCTGCCGGTAGAGCATCGGCGCGTGGGCGACCAGCGCGATGCGGCCGCGCAGGTGCGCCTCCGCGTGCGCGTGGTCGTGGCCCCCGTAGAGCACCTGCCCCGAGCTCGGGCGGCTCAGCGTGCTGAGGATGCCGAGGAGCGTGGACTTGCCGGCGCCGTTCGGGCCCATGATCAGGCAGACCCGGCCCGCGGCGAAGCTGCAGCTGACCCCGCTCAGCGCCGGCTGGCGGCCGAAGACCTTGCGCACCTCGCGCAAGCAGACCTCGGTGATGCGATCGTCGGTGGTGCGGTCGTCCACGAGAGTCGGTGTCTAGCATCGAAGGTGAGGGGCGAGCAAGCTCTGCGCCGCCGGGGGCGCAGATCCGACTGAGTGCTTTCGTGTGTTGACCGAGGAGGGTTGAATAAGCGGGGACT
>JAKLHH010000839.1 GCA_022710245.1 Myxococcota bacterium | reverse complement strand
TCCTCCCTCTTCGCTCCCGCCCCCGTTCCCCGCCACGCTCAGACGCTTCGCTCAGAGCAGCGGCCAGATCACCCGCAGGAAGACCATCAGCAGCCCGCCGCCGAGCGCGGCGAAGATCACGCCGTAGGCGATGGCGCGGGCCACCGACCGCCGCCCGAACATCCCGCCGATGAAGCCCAGCACCCCGGGCACCAGCCCGAGGGAGCCGTGGACCAGCGCGGTCTCCGAGGTGAGGCTGAGCAGCTTGGTCGCGAGCAGGAAGTAGCCGATCCCGAGGACCAGGAATGAGAACGCCACCAGCTTGGCCATCGTGCCTCCGTGGGGAAGGTCGATTGTCGGCCAGAGCGGGGCTTGATGCAACGGGCGGGCGCGCTACTTCGCCACCACCACCTCGACGGGGCCGTCGCGACGGAGCACGTTGATCGCCACGTCGTCGGCGAGCCGGCGCAGCGAGACGTCGACTGTCGAGGCGCCGACCCGCAGCCTGCGGAGGTGCACCTCCTCGAGGAAGGGGGGCAGCACGGGCGACTGGAAGCGGACCTGGCCGCGGCTCCCCGAGACGGTCAGCCCGAGGCAGGCCGCGAGGAGCAGGAACGGCGCGCCGGCCGCCCACGCCTGCGGCGAGCAGGCCACCGGGTAGAGCGTCGGCGCCTCGCCCGCGCGGCGCTTGAACCCCGAGAAGAGCTCCGGCAGCCGGTGCATCTCGACGAAGAGGCTGGCGTCGAAGAGCGCGGAGAGCAGCCGCAGCGTGTGCTCCTTGAAGCCGTAGCGCGCGAGCCCGAGGGCGATCAGCGCGTTGTCGTGCGGCCAGATGGACCCGTTGTGGTAGGACATCGGATTGTAGCGAGGCTCGCCGGCCGCCACGGTGCGGATCCCCCACCCGGAGAAAGAGTCCTGCGCGAAGAGCGTCTCGACGAGCGGCGCGGCGCGCGCCGGCAGCGCGATGCCCGTGAAGAGCATGTGCCCGGCGTTCGAGGTGCGCACGCGGCACGGCCGCTTCTCGCCGTCGAGCGCGAGGGCGTAGGTGGAGAGCTCCTCGCACCAGAACTGCTGGTCGAAGCGCTCGCGCAGCGCCGCGGCCGCGGCCCTGAGGCGCCCCGCGAGCTCGTCCCGACCCAGCGCCGCCGCCAGCTGGGCGAGCTCCTCGCGCGCCGCGTAGAGGTAGCCCTGCACCTCGCAGAGCGCGATCGGCGGGGGCGCCAGGCTGCCGTCGTGGTGAAAGATCGAGTCCTGAGAGTCCTTCCACCCTTGCTGCACGAGCCCGCGCGCGCCCGCCCGCTCGTACTCGCCGAACCCATCACGGTCGCGATCTCCCTCGGACTCCAGCCAGCCGAGCGCCGCCTCGAGGTGCGGCCAGAGCTGCTCGAGGAAGGCGCGATCGCCCGTTCGCTCGAAGTACGCGCCGGCGAGCAGCAGGAAGAGCGGGGTCGCGTCCACGCTGCCGTAGTAGCGGCCGAACGGGATCTCGCCGAGCGCCGCCATCTCGCCGTCGCGCAGCTCGTGCACGATCTTGCCCGGCGCGGCGTCGCGCTCCGGGTCGTGCTCCCGGGCCTGGGTCGCCGCCAGGTGGCCAAGCACCCCTCGCGCCAGCTCCGGGTCGATCCACAGGGTCTCGAGGGCCGTGATCAGCCCGTCGCGGCCGAACACCGTGCTGAACCAGGGCACGCCCGCGTAGGGGTATGGCCCCTCCGGCGTCTGGGTGATCATCATCGTCAGATCGGCCAGCGAGCAGCGCAGCCACTCGTTGAAGAGCTCGTTCGAGGTGCGCACCTCGCAGCGCGCGGCGGCGCGCTCCTGGATCGAGCTGGCCAGCGCGGCTGCCGCCTGCGCGGCCCCGGGCCGCGACCGGGCGCCGGTCTCCTCGCCGACCTGGCAGTCGACCTGCAGCTCCAGCTCGCTCGACTCGCGCGGCGAGAGCCGCAGGCGCAGCTCCAGGCGGGAGCCAGTGACCTGGAACGGCCGTGGGCTCACGCGCAGCCGCGTGCTGCGCAGCACGCCGTCCAGGCCCTCGTAGGCGAGCGTCACGCCGTCGGGGTCGAGCCGCGGCTCGCGCAGGACGCCGCGACGCTGGCGCCGCGTCCCGCGCACCTCGAAGAGGTCCGCGAAGTCGGCGCCGAGGTCGAGCGAGAAGGCGAGCTCCAGCGGCGCCGCTCCGAAGTTCGAGAGGCGCAGCCGCTCATGGCAGGCGCCCTGCCAGAGGAACTTCGAGCGGAAGACATGCAGCGTGCCGCGAGGCACCACGAGCTGCTGATCGCGGTAGATGTCCGGGTTCATCAGATCGACGACGAGGAGCGTGTTGTCACGGCTCACCGTCGAGCTGAGCAGCAGCGGGCGCCGCGACCAGAGCCGCAGCGTGAGGCTCGAGAGGAACCGGGTGCCCTGGTGGTAGAGGCCCTGCTCCCCGTTGCCGATGGACTGCACGTCGCCGCGCGAGTCGAAGAGCGCGAAGGTGTCTCCGCTCTTCAGCACCCGCCGCGGAGCGTCGGTGTAGGCGGAGGCGAGGATGTAGTAGCGGTCCTGGATCTGGATGATCTCCTGCACGGCCTCACCCTCCCCGCGCGACCGAGACGACGGAGCCGCGGCCGTACGCGAGCTCCCCGTAGATCGCCACGTAGTCGCGCACCATGCGCCCGAGGCTGAAGCGCTCCTCGAAGACCTGCCGGCAGCGCGCGCGGCTGAGCGAGGGGAGGCGCTGCACCGCCGCGACCGCCTCGGCGACGCTCTCCACCACGAAGCCGCTGACGCCGTCCTCGATCACCTCGGGCACCGAGCCGCGCCGCGCGGCGATGACCGGAGTCCCACAGGCGAGCGACTCGATCATCGCCAGCCCGAACGGCTCGGGCCAGTCGATCAGGAAGACCAGCGCGAGCGCCCCGCCCAGGAGCGCGTCCTTCTCCGCCTCGCCGACCTCGCCGATGAACTCCACCAGCTCGTCGGCGAGCAGCGGGCGGATCATCTCCTCGAAGTACACGCGGTCCGCGGGGTCGACCTTGGCGGCGATCTTCAGGGGCAGCCCCGCGGCGCGCGCCACGCGGATCGCGCGGTCCACGCGCTTCTCCGGCGAGATGCGGCCGACGAAGACGAGGTAGTCGCCGGGGCGCTCACGGAAGCGGTAGAGGTCCGGCGGCAGCCCATGGTGGACCGTGGCCACCCAGTTCGCGGCCGGCGCCGGGGCTCGCTGCGCATCGGAGATGGAGACGAGCGGCAGCTCCGGGAACTCGCCAAACACCTGCTCCAGCTGCGGGAGGTCGAGCCGTCCGTGGAGCGTGCTCAGGCTGGGCGCCGGCAGCCGGCGGCCGAAGGGGAAGGCGAGGTAGTCGCAGTGGAAGTGGATCACGTCGAAGTGGTGCGCGCGGCGCGTCAGCCGCTCGAGCATCAGCAGGTGAGGGATCAGCGGATCGCGGCAGCCCCCGAGCCGCAGCGCGCAGGGGGCGCCGGGCATGAGCGCGGCGTCCGTGCAGGAGTCGCCGCTGGCGAAGAGCGTGACCTCGTGCCCCTCGGCGACCAGGCCCTCGGTGAGGTAGGAGACCACGCGCTCGGTGCCGCCGTAGAGGCGCGGCGGCACGCTCTCGTAGAGCGGCGCGACCTGGGCGATTCGCATCGGAACCTCCTCCGCCCTCCTCGTCTCTGCGCGCGGCGCGCGGAGGGGGAACGGACGTGGTGCAAGAATGAAACCACGCACGCAGCGCCGGGTCGTGCCCCGACAAAGAGCGGGCGCGCGCGCGCGCGGCGGCCGTGCGGCGGGGAATCGTCCCCGTGAGCCTTCGATTTATTCTGCGCGGGGCTCTGGGCGGTGGGGCTCTCGGCGGCTGACGCCTGCGCGAGGGGCTCTCGGCGGCGCGGCTCTCGGCGCTGGGCGGCTGACGCCAGCGCCAGAGGCTGATCGGCACGCGCGGGCCCCTCGTCTCGGGACCTCAAAGGGGAGTACGCCGGGCGGGACGAGAGCTCGGGGGCGGATTCGCCGAGCGTTGGGGCGCAGGGGTGGAGCGAAGGGCTCCTGGCGCTCGCCGAGGGTCCCGAGACGAGCGACCCGCGCGTGAGACGCCGGGGCGAACCCTCGACGATTTGAAGCTCGTGGCGATGTGATGGCGATGGCTGGCCGAGGCTCAACCTCGGGCGCGCGATCCGCGATCGATGAAGGAGGATGGGAGGAGGATGGGACGGAGGACGGAGGAGGGAGGACGGAGGAGGGAGGACGGAGGACGGAGGACGGAGGAGGGAGGACGGAGGAGGGAGGAGAGGACTAGAACACCGATCGGTTTGTTGGTTCAGCAATTCCGATCACTTGTGAGTTCGAGATCGACAGTGGATTGGGTCCGTGATCTCTTCGCCTCCTGCAGCGACGGAAGGTCGCTCGTGGAGGTGATGC
>JAKLHH010000838.1 GCA_022710245.1 Myxococcota bacterium | reverse complement strand
GCGATGAGATCGGTCGCGTGCGGGCCCATCAGGTGAACGCCGAGGACGCGGCCGCTCCCGGCCTCGCAGACGAGCTTCACCAGGCCGTCGCTCTCACCGAGGATGCGGGCGCGCGGGTTAGCCGAGAGGGGGCACTGGGCGACCTTCACCTGGGCACCCGAGGCCCGGGCCTGCACCTCGCTCAGCCCGACGCTCGCCACCTCGGGCCAGGTGAAGATGACGTTCGGGACCGAGCGGTGGTCGACGCTCCTCGTGCCGCCCATCACGTTCTCGGCGGCGACCCGGCCCTCGACCATCGCCTTGTGAGCGAGCATCGCGCCGCCCACCGCGTCGCCGACTGCCCAGACGCCGGGGATGCTGGTGGCGAGCTTCCCGTCGACGGCGATGGCCCGCCCGTTCATCTTCAGGCCGAGGTCGCGCAGGGCCGGTCCCTCGGTGTTGGGCGAGCGCCCCGTCGCCAGGAGCACGCGATCCGCCTCGACCAATTGCGCCTGCTCGCGCCCTTCGGGCGCTCCGCGGTGGTGGCGCAATTCGCCCTGCTCGCCTCCTTCGGAGGCTCCGCGATGAAGGGCGAATTCGTCACCCGGGCCGGCGAGACGCACGCGCAACCCCTCCGGGATCTCCTCGATGGCCTTCACGACCACGCCGGTGCGGATGGTGAGCCCGCGCCGGCGGAGGGTCAGCCCCAGCCGCTTGGCGATGGTCTCGTCGGTACCGCCGGGAAGGAGGGTCGGCGCCATCTCGAGGACGGTCACCTGGGTCCCGAGCGCTTCGTAGATGCAGGCGAGCTCGAGGCCGATGACGCCGCCCCCGACCACGACGAGGTGGCGCGGCAGATCGTCGACGGAGAGCGCCGCCGTGCTCGTCATGACCCCTCGCAGCTCGGTCCCTGGAATAGCGGGAACGGCCGGCACCGAGCCGGGCGCCAGGATGACGCGGCGGGCGGTGTGCTCGGTCCAGGTACCATCGCCTCCGAGGACGACCAGCGTACCCGGCCGCATGACCCGCCCCTCGCCGCGGGCGAGGGTGACCCGCCGCTCGCGGAGCAGGTGCTCGACACCCTCGACCAGCTCGTCGACGACCCGCCGCTCGTAGCGCACAAGGGCAGGCAGATCCGGCGACACGCTGGGAATGCTCAGGCCGAAGGTCTCTGCCCGTCGCGCGCTCCGCAGGAGCTCGGTGGCGGTGGTGAGCGCCTTGGTCGGGATGCAGCCCACGTTCAGGCAGGTCCCTCCGATGCGCTCCTTCTCGACGAGCAGCACACGGGCGCCGAGCTGCGCCGCCCGCAGGGCGGCCACGTACCCACCAGGGCCGCCGCCCAGCACCGCCACGTCGTAGGGACCGCTCGTGGACATGGCTCCGCTCACTGCAAGACCTTGCGGATCTGCGCCGCGATGACCTCGCCCTGCATCATGACTCCTTGCTCGCCGCCGTCGTGAACCAGGTCACCATCTCGGCCACCTTGGGGATCCGGCCGGCGCACTTCACCTCGCCCGCCACCACCAGGGCCGGCGTCATCATCACGCCGTACTGCATGATCTCGTCGATCCTCTCGACCTTGGAGAGCGAAGCCTGCAGGCCCGACTGGGCGATGGCCTTCTCGGCCTCCTCGTAGAGCTTCCTGCACTTGGGGCATCCGGTGCCCAGCACCTTGATCTCCATCTCCGCTCCTCGCTTCCTTCTCGCCGGCTCGAGGCGCCGGGTTCAACCAGTAACCGGCGAAGGCGACGACGATGAGCAGGAGCTTGGTACGTTCCTTCATCGACGGCGTCTCCAAACATGCCAATATGGCCACACAAGCAATATTGGCCCAAAAAAGGGGGCCGGCATCGAGGCGCCGCCGCCGAGGCTGGCGATCAAGATGGCCGGCATCAGCGCCTCCGCTCCTCGAGCACCTGGCTCGCGCAGGAGAAGAAGGAGAGCACGCAGGGCGTGAGCAGCGTGTAGTAGACCGTCGTCCCCTCGCGCCGATCCTCGACGATGCCGTGGGCGCGGAGCACGGCGAGGTGCTTGGAGACCGTCGACTGGTCGCTCCCGATCAGGGAGACCAGCTCGCCGACCGAGCACTGGCCCTGGTTCAGGCGGGCGATGATCATCAGCCGCGACTCGTTGGCCAGGGCCTTGAGCACCCGCGCCTGCTGCCGATATACGTCCCGGTCGAGCGTCACGAGCTGCTTCTTCTTCGCTGCGGCGGGCATGCTGGAGTTTATATGGCTGAAGGGCCATATTGTCAATCCTCAAGCTCGAGCCTCGGAACGAGCAGGCGGCCTGTCCGGAGACCCAGCTGGCCGCCCCCGCCGGGCCGGTGGCGCACGAACGCTCTCGGGAAGAACCGGCCGTAACCGGCCATCAACTCGAGGTGCCCGGGGACCGTGTAGACCGCGGTCGAGCGGCTCGGTGTGGTCGAAGCCCGCCTGCGACGCAGTGGCCCGGCGACGAGGGCGCAGTTCCAGGCTGCCAGAACTGGCATTGTTGTGCTTGAATACAGTCTGTTCAGGAGCCCCGGATGTGCCAGACCGCACTGCAGCCCGCAGCTGAAGACGCTCTGGGGGTTCGAGCCGACGGAGATGGTGGGCCGGTCGCCCTTCGAGCTCCTGCCCCCGGACCAGGCCCAGGCCGGCCAGGCGTTCGCGGCGCTGGCGCAGGCCGGCGCGCCCTTCCGGGACCTGCGCGTGCAGAGCTTCGACGCCGCCGGGCGAGTGCGGCACCTCGAGATCAGCGGCGTACCGTTCTTCGAGGCCGACGGGCGGCTCGGGGGGTTCCGCGGGATCACGCGGGACGTCACCGATCGAGTGCAGGGCGAGGCGGCGCTGCGTAAGAGCGAGGCCAGGTTCAGGGCCGTGGTGGAGAACAGCAACGACGGCATCCTCTTCGACGACGCCGAGGGCGTGGTCCACTGGCGCAGCCCGGCCGACGCGCGCATCACCGGCTGCACGGAGGAGGAGCGGGTCGGGCGCTCCGGCTTCAGCAACATCCACCCCGAGGACGAGCCGCGCGCGAGGGAGCTCTGGGCGCTGGCCCTCGCCAGCCAGGGGGAGGCCATCAAGGGGGAGTACCGGATCCTCCACAAGGACGGGAGCGTGCGCTGGGTCGAGGCCACGGCGCAGAGCCTCCTCGCCAACCCCGACGTCCACGCCGTCATCATCACCCGCCGCGACATCACCGGGCGCAGAGAGGCGGAGGCCGCGCTGCGAGCCAGCGAGGCCAGGCTCCGCGCGGTGGTGGAGAACAGCAACGACGGGCTGCTCTTCCTCGACCGCGACGGGACGGTCGTCTGGTGCAGCCCCTGCTGGCTCCAGATCAGCGGCCACGCGGCCGAGGAGCGGATCGGGCGCTCGGCCGTCGAGACCGTGCACCCGGCGGACCGGTCGATGCTGCGGCAGGTGTGGCAGGAGGTCCTCGCCAGCCCGGCGACCCTCCACCGCGTCGAGTACCGGATCCAGCACAAGGACGGGAGCTGGCGCTGGATGGAGGCAGCGACGCAGAACCTGCTGGACAACCCCGACCTGCGCGCGATCGTCGTCGCGGCGCGCGACATCACCGAGCGCAAGCGGGCGGAGGCGGAGCGGTACCGCCTCGAGGCCCAGCTCCGCCAGGCGCAGAAGATGGAGGCGGTGGGGCAGCTCGCCGGGGGCATCGCGCACGACTTCAACAACATCCTGGCCGCCGTGACGATGCAGCTGAACCTCCTGCAGCTCCAGCCGGAGCTCGCGCCGTGCGAGCTGCAGCGCGAGCTGGGCGAGCTCCTCGAGGCGACCAGCCGCGCCAGCAACCTCACGCGGCAGCTCCTGCTCTTCAGCCGGCGCCAGCCGATGAAGATCGCGCGCCACGAGCTGAACGCCGTGGTCGCCCGGCTCGGCGCCTTCCTCGGCCGGCTCCTCGGTGAGGACGTCTCCTTCGCGGTGGCCCACGCCGCGGAGCCCCTCTGGTTCGATGGCGACGTGGGGATGATCGAGCAGGTCGTGACCAACCTCTGCGTGAACGCGCGCGAGGCGATGCCGCGCGGCGGACGGTTGACCATCAGCACGGAGGCGGTGACGCTCGGGGGCACGGCGGCCAGCGAGCTCGGCGCGAGCCCCGGCAGGTTCGTGCGCCTGCAGGTCGACGACAGCGGGACCGGCATCGACGAGGACGCGCTCGAGCACATCTTCGAGCCCTTCTACACGACCAAGGCGCCCGGCAAGGGCACCGGCCTCGGGCTGGCCATCGTCCACGGCATCGTCACCACGCACGGGGGGCTCGTCCGTGTGGAGAGCAAGCCAGGAGAGGGCAGCAGGTTCAGCGTCTACCTGCCGGCCGCGCCCGCGCCGGCCAGCGGGGAGGCCGCCAGCGCGGCGGCGCGACCCGCGGCGGCGTCGAGCGCGTGCTGGTGG
>JAKLHH010000837.1 GCA_022710245.1 Myxococcota bacterium | reverse complement strand
CGCGGTGGTGCCGGGGGACCACCCCGAGCTCCTCGACGAGCTCCGGGACGCCGACGACCTCGTGCGCTGGCCGGAGGGCCGCCACCGCCTGCGCGTGAGGCTGCAGGCCCTGGCGCGCGGCAAGCGGGCGCTGCAGGAGCTGCAGCTCCGCCGGCTGCACTCGCAGACCCTGCAGGAGCTGGGGAGCGAGCTCGCCGGCAGCATCGAGTTCGAGGACCAGCTCCTCGATGTCCTCCTCAGGCTGGTGGAGGCGACCTGCGCCCGGGCCGCGATCGTGCTGGTGCGGGGCGAGGAGGAGTCGGTCTTCTACGTGATGGGCGCCAGCGACGATCCGGCCGCCGCGCGACTCCCGGTGCCGGTCACCGACCACCCCGAGGTGAAGGCGGGGCTCGCCGGACGACGCGAGCTCTGGGTCCGCGCGGGCGCGGCGGAGGTCGAGCCGCAGGAGGCGCTGGCCCGCAGGGGGCTGGCCAGCGTCGGGGTCTACCCGCTCCTCTGGGAGGGGGAGGCCTACGGGTGCCTCGAGCTCTGCTTCGAGGACGATCCGATCCTCCCCGAGGCGACCCGCGACCTGCTGCGGGAGGCGGCGCCGCTGATCGGCTACGCGCTCCGCTCCTCGGATCTCTACAAGGGCCTGCGCGAGCAGACACACAAGACCTCGAACCGCGCCCAGGAGTCGAGGCGCCAGCTCGAGGTGCTGCAGAAGTACGAGGAGTTCTTCGAGCGCGCCTACGACGGCATCCTGGTCCTCGACCGGCAGCTGCGAGTCCTGCACATGAACCCCGCCGGCGAGCAGATCACGGGCTACTCTCGCCGCGGGCTCGTCGGGACAAGCTTCATCGAGATCGTCGCCAAGGCCGACCGCGAGCTCCTGGCCAAGGCGCTCGAGGACGTCGGCCGCGGCGGCGGCGCGCCGAGCTTCGACCTCAGCCTGATCACCACCAGCGGCGACTCCATCCTGGTCACGGTCTCGACCAGCGCCGTGCTCGCGGACGACGAGATGATCGTCCTCAGCTTCCGCGACGTCACCGAGGCGCGCGCGCTGGAGAATGAGCTCCGCTCCACCAAGGAGTTCCTCGAGCGCCTGATCGACAGCACCGTCGACGCCATCCTCGCCACCGACGTCGAGGGGAGGGTGATCCTCTACAACCAGGGCGCGGAGCGGATCTTCGGGCTGCCCGCCGACGAGGTGGTCGGCAAGCTCTCCATGCGGGACCTCTACCCCGAGGGTGGCGCCGAGCTGGTGATGAACCACCTGCGCAGCCCCGAGGACGGGGGCGTCGGCCGCCTGGAGGCGGTTCGCAAGGAGGTCCGCAGCGCGAGCGGGGAGCTGGTGCCGGTGCTGCTCTCGACGAACCTCATCTACGAGGGGGGCGCCGAGGTCGGCACCGTGGGCATCTACAGCGATCTGCGCGAGCGGCTGCGCATCGAGCGGACGCTGGCCCAGGCTCAGGAGAAGCTGATCGAGACCGAGAAGCAGGCCCTCATCGCGGAGCTCGCGGGCACCACCGCGCACGAGCTCAACCAGCCGCTGACCTCGATCATGGGGTACGCGGAGCTGCTCAAGCGACGGATCGCCCGCGACGACTCGAACCACCGCGCGGTGGACACCATCCTCGCCGAGGCGGAGCGGATGGCAGAGATCGTGCGCAAGATCGGCAAGATCACGCGCTACGAGACGAAGGCGTACGTCGGGGAGACGCAGATCCTGGATCTGGAGAAGTCATCGGAGTGATGGCCGTGGGAGTGACGGACAGGCGCCTTTGCAGGATCCTCGATCACGCGAACGCTCTCGTCTTCATCGTCGACGGGGCGCGTCGGTTCGAGCTCTGCAATCGCGCGCTCGCGGAGCTGATCGGCTGCCCGGTGGCGGACCTCGTCGGGACGGAGCTGAGCCAGTGGATCCCGGCGGCAGACCGACCGGAGCTCGAGCGCGCGCTGCAGAAGCTCCAGGCCGGCGAGATGGTCACTGGACACGAGGTCAGCTTCCAGACGGCCTCCGGTAGCGTCGTGCGCGGTCTCTTCAACCTGAGCGCCCTGCTGGCCGGGGACGGCGCCGTCGAGGCGGTGATCGGGATCGGCCAGGACTCGAGCGAGATCCGCACGCTCGAGCACCAGGTGATCCAGGCGGAGAAGCTCGCGACGCTCGGCCAGCTGGCGGCGGGGGTGGTCCACGAGATCAACAACCCGCTCACCTCGATCAGCGTCTACGCCGACTACCTGGGCAAGAAGCTGAGGAAGCAGGGCGCCGAGGCCGGCGAGCTGGCGATGCTCGACAAGATCCTCGACGGGGCGAACCGGATCCTGAAGTGCGTGCGCGACCTGGTGAACTACGCCAAGCCCTCACCGGCGCGGCTCGACGTGCTCTCGCTCAACGAGGTCGTGGAGCGCTCGGTCTCCTTCTGCGAGCACGTGATCGAGCGCGCGTCCGCCACCCTGGAGAAGCAGCTCGCCTACGAGCTGCCGCTCCTCTACGGCGTCGAGGATCAGCTGCAGCAGGTGCTGATCAACGTGATCACCAACGCCTGCCACGCCATCCCGGAGCAGGGCGGACAGATCTGGATCCGCACCAGCGATCTGCGGGACGGCAACCTGCTCGTCGAGGTGGGGGACAACGGGCACGGGATCACGGCGGAGCACCTCCCGCACATCTTCGACCCCTTCTTCACCACCAAGGAGCCCGGCGCCGGCACCGGCCTCGGCCTCAGCATCGTGAAGAAGATCGTCGACTTTCATGAGGGCAGCATCATGGTCCGGTCATCGGTGGGCGGCGGCGCGGTCTTCAGCATCGCGTTGCCGACCAAGCCGCTACGTACGCGAGGGGGGTGAGCGATGGACGTCCAGGCCGCGCTGACGGAGCTCGAGGCCCTCGCGGGCAAGGTGCAGGTGCAGCTCGTCTATGATCACCTGACCGGCGACGGGATGGGCTCGGGCGGACTCTGCAAGGTGAAGGGGCAGTGGCGCGTGATCATCGAGCGCCGCTGCGCACCGAGCGAGCGGCTCTCGATCCTCGCCCAGGCCCTCAGCCGCTTCGACCTCGAGGCGCACTTCCTCTCGCCGGACCTGCGCGGCTACCTGGAGCGGTTCCGGCCAGCGCTCGCTCAGGCGAAGACGCAGGCTGCAGCGCCCGCCGAAGCTGCAGCGCCCGCCGAGGCTGCAGCGCTCGCCGAAGCTGCAGCGCTCGCCGAAGCTGCAGCGCCCGCCGAGGCTGCAGCGCGCGCCGAGCCGGCGCCCGCCGAGCCAGCGCCCGCCGCCGCGGCCCCGGCGGAGTCTGCGTGTGATCCCACGCCAGCGGCCCCGGATCCGGCCGCTGATGCTCCCGCGCCAGCGGATCCTGCGGCACCTGAGCCTCGGAGTCCTTCGTCCAGCGGCTCCGCCTCCGACGATTGACGGGCCTTCGCTGCTCGGCTCGCCGCTGACTCGCCCCTCGCTGCCTCGTACAGCTCAGCTCAGAACGACGCCCACCGGCACTCCGGCCCGCACGTCTTGCTGCTCGGCCAGAGCACGGCGCCGACCACGACCGCCGCGGTGCCCACCGCGATCGCGCTCCAGAACCACCAGGTCGCGTAGAACCTGCGCCGCTTGGGCGGCGGGGGAGGGGGGGCCTCGGGCGGCGCGTCGAGGGCGCCGTCGTAGCGCACGCCCTGGTAGAGGTTGCGCGCCAGCACGTCGAGCTCGCCGAGCCCCTTCATGTCCAGGGTCTGGGAGACCACGTTGAGACGGGCCTTCGAGCGCAGATCATAGAGGAAGGCCTGCACCGTGATCTTGCCCGGCCCGGCGTAGCCCATGGTGGCGAAGACCACCTGGTCGACGAAGAGGAAGGTGTGCAGGCTGGCCATGCCGGAGTTCGCGCGCGGCTGCCCGAGCCCCTGCTGCGCCCCCTCGATCGACTGCTTGAGCAGGAGGAACTTCTCGCTCTGCTTGAGCGCGAGCTGGAACTTGTTCTGCTCGTTCGGGCTCACGTTGACCCGCTGTGCCGCCTTGATGTAGCCCATCGCCTTGTAGGTCGCGTAGTGGGTGCCGACGCGGAGCCCGAAGACCACTGTCGGGGTCACGCCCATGAAGCGCCCATCCACGAACGCCCTCGCGCCCGGCGGATCGGTGATGAGCTCGATGGAGCCGCGCTTCAGCTTCTTCGCGGCCGCGCGGGCCTTCTCGAAGACCGGGAGGTGCTTCGCGTCGAAGACGGCGGTGTCGTAGGCGAGGAGCGGCCGCCAGGTGAGGAGCTCGACGAAGGTGGCGTAGGCCTTGGCCCCCTGCCGCGCCTCTGCGCGCGCGACGCCGAGCGCCAGGAGCGAGCGCGCGAGGAGCTCCTTCTTGATGTAGGGGAGCACCTCCTCGTGGATCTCCACCGCCTCGGTGAGGCGCGTGACCGCCT
>JAKLHH010000836.1 GCA_022710245.1 Myxococcota bacterium | reverse complement strand
CAGCGGCGCGACCTTCCCCCGGCTGCTGGCTCTGTACCCGCCAGTCCAGTCCCGAGGAGGTAGCCCGTTGAGACTCTCTCGCCACGCCATCGTCGCCCCGGTGCCCGGCCGCGACGAGGTCCTGCTGGTCCAGCCGCTGACCCGGCAGGCGCTGCTGCTGCCCCGGGCGGAGGGCGCGCGCCTCGTCGCGGGAGAGACTCCTGACCTCGACGAGGAGGAGCTCGCGCAGCTGCGACGCGCGCGGCTCCTGGTCGAGTCTGACGACGAGGACAGGCAGCTTCGCGCCGCAGCCGAGGCCGCGTTCCGGGCCGAGGCTGCCCGCGCGGCGACGCAGCTGATCGTGGTGCCGAGCTTCGGCTGCAACCTCCGCTGCACCTACTGCTACCAGGACACCTTCACGCCCGAGAGCGCGGGCCTGATCAGCCCGGAGACCATCGCGGCGCTCTTCGCCTACGTCGATCGCTTCCACGGCCACGAGGAGCCCCGCCCCTACCTCACCCTCTTCGGCGGCGAGCCGCTGGTCGACTCGGCCGCCCACCGCGACCGCCTCGAGCGCCTGCTCGCGGGCGCGCAGGAGCGGGGGCTCACGGTCGCGGTGGTCACCAACGGCTACGACCTCGCCGGCTACGTCCGCGCGCTGGCCATGGGGCCGGTCCGCGAGGTGCAGGTCACCCTCGACGGGCCAGCCGCGGTGCACGACGCCCGGCGGCCCCACGCCTCGGGAGGCGGGACCTTCGAGCGCGTGCTGCGCGGCATCGACGCCGCGCTCCTCGCGGGCCTCACCATCAACCTGCGCGTCGTCGTCGATCGCGACAACCTCGAGTCGCTCCCCGAGCTCGCCGCGTTCGCCGAGGGCCGCGGCTGGCTCTCGCTCCCCGAGGACCGCTTCAAGACGCAGGTCGGCCGCAACTACGAGCTCTTCGGCTGCGCGAGCCGGCAGCGGCCCGAGCGGCTCTTCGATCGCCTCGAGCTCTGGACCCGCTACGCCGAGCTCGCCACCGCGCACCCGGTGCTGGGCCGCTTCCACCGCCCGCGCCTCCACGGCGCGCGGCAGCTCGCCGAGTCGGGGAGCTTCCCGGTGCCGACCTTCGACGCCTGCCCGGCCGCCAAGAAGGAGTGGGCCTTCGCCCCCGACGGCGGCCTCTACGGCTGCACCGCGACGGTCGGGCACCCGGCCCACCTCCTCGGCAGGTACGCGCCACGGATCGAGCGCGACGAGGCGGCCATCGCGCGCCTCGCGGGGCGCTCGACGCTGACCATGGCCGGCTGTCAGGGCTGCGTGCTGGCGCCGGTCTGCGGCGGCGGCTGCGCCGCGCTCGCCTCGAGCCAGCGCGGGGACCTGCTCGCGCCCGACTGCCGCCCGGTGCGCGAGCTCCTCGGGCTGGGGGTCAGCTACTACCGGCTGTGACGCGACGGCGACCTGCGTCGGCGACGCGGCGCCGGGAACGCCATCGCGCTGTCCGCGCCGGTCTCTGCGCTCGTGCTCTCCGTGCTCTCCGTGCTCTCGCTTGACACCCGAGCGACGTCTGACGACGATCGTCCGGCCTCGGAGTTCTTTCCGTCTGTCCCCTCAGTCGGTGCCAACAGGGCCTCGAGGCGTTCTTCACCTTTTTCTGGCGACGCGACCGCCCAAGAGGAACCCAGCCGATGGCCAAGAAGCAGCCGCGCACCACGCCGGACGTTGGGCCCAGCGGTCCCGCCCGCGTGGAGTACCTGCGGGTGGAGAACTATCGCGCGCTCCGCGCCGTGGAGCTGAAGGACATCACGCCGCTCACCGTCCTGCTTGGCCCGAACGGCAGCGGCAAGTCGACGGTGTTCGACGTCTTCAACTTCCTCTCCGAGTGCTTTCAGTTCGGGCTGCGCCATGCCTGGGACCGCCGCGGACGCGCGAAGGAGCTCAGGACGCGTGGGCAGGATGGCCCCATCACGATCGAGCTCAAGTACCGCGAGAAGCCGAAGCAGCCGGTGATCACCTACCACCTCGCGATCGACGAGGGCGCCAAGGGTCCCTTCGTCTCCGAGGAGTGGCTGCAGTGGCGGCGGGCAACCCAGGGCAAGCCGTTTCGCTTCCTCGACTACAAGCGAGGACAGGGGAAGGCGATCACCGGTGAGATGCCGGACGCGAGCGACCAGCGGATCGACAAGCCGCTCCGCTCGCCGGACCTGATCGCGGTCAACACGCTCGGACAGTTCGCCGAGCACCCGCGGGTCGCCGCCCTCCGGGAGTTCATCACCGACTGGTATGTCTCCTACCTGTCTATCGACGACACCCGCGCCCAGCCCGAGGCGGGCCCCGAAGAGCGGCTCAGCAAGACCGGGGACAACCTCGCCAACGTCGTGCAGTACCTGAAGGAGCAGCACCCAGAGAAGCTGAGGCACATCTTCGACATCCTGCGCCAGCGCGTCCCTCGGCTCGAGGCGGTCTTCGCCGAGCCGATGCCGGACGGGCGGCTGCTGCTGCAGATCAAGGACGCGCCCTTCGAGCAGCCCGTCCTCTCCCGGTTCGCCTCGGACGGCACGCTCAAGCTGCTCGCGTACCTGCTCGTGCTGCATGATCCCGCGCCGCCCCAGTTCATCGGAATCGAGGAGCCCGAGAACTTCCTCCATCCGCGCCTGCTCCCGGAGCTCGCCGAGGAGTGCCGCGCCGCCACCGAGAAGTCGCAGCTCCTGGTGACGACTCACTCGCCCTTCTTCCTGAACGGCGTGCGGCCGGAGGAGGTGCGAGTCCTGTATCGCGACGAGGCGGGCTACACACAGGCGATCCGCGCCGCTGACGTCCGCGGGGTCCCCGAGTTCATCAGAGCCGGGGCCTCGATGGGTCACCTCTGGCTGGAAGGAAGGCTCGGCGCCGGAGACCCGCTGGTCAACGCAGGTGCGCCGCAACCTGCGCAGCGCAAGGGGCGGCGACGATGACGGTCGCGCACGTCGAGGTCCTCGTCGAGGAGCTGTCGATGGAAGCGGCCCTGCGCGACCTGCTCCCTCGCGTCCTCGGGGGCATCTCGTTTCAGATCCTCCTCGACCGCCTGCCCGAGCGACTTCGCGGGCGACTTCAAGGTTGATCGTGCACACCCCGACGCACGGCGTACAATCCAGGCCCTGAAAGGAGACCGCGTGCTCTACCCCCGCCTCGCTGCCGTCTTTGCTCTGGCGTTGCTCGACCCTGCCCTCGCGCTCGCCTCCTACGCGCCGCAGCCGCTCAAGACCACCGTCGCGACCTCGGACCTGATCGTCGTGGGCACGCTCGGATCGATCCGCGCTTCGCCCGGACGCGCCGGCGTGAGCGAGCACGAGGGCGTCATCTCCGTCGAGGCCCACCTCGCCGGCGATGCGGTCAAGGGCGGCCGCTGCACGCTGGCCTGGGCCACCGGCATCCCGAACGCGATCGACTACCGGGCCAGGGCTGGCCAGAAGGGGATCTGGCTCCTGCACCGCGCGGGCCGGGGACGGTACGAGGCGAGCTACCCCGCTCGCTACCAGCCGCTCGAGGCGCGCGCGAAGATCGAGGCGCTGATCCGGACCCCGCTCTACCTCGTCGACATGACCGGCGGCGACGGCAAGGCCTGTTGCATCCGGCTCGTCATCCGGACCTTCCTCCCGCGGCTCGAGGTGCGGGACCACGTCACGGCCGGGCAGACTCTGGGCCTCCACGGGGGCGCGCGGGTGGAGGTGCAGGGCCAGATCGGCGACCGGATCGCCCCGCTGCCGGGGAGGATCTCCCACGGGCGGAGCAAGCACCCGATCGTCGTCACGCGCGAGCGCGCTCACACCGTCGAGGTCGATCTCCGGAAGTACTTCGCCCTCCAGGGGCGCAAGGGCCAGCCCGGCCGTGAGGTCTTCCATGTGCACTGGGGCACTGGGCCTGACGATCGCTCGCCCTCGTACACCTTCGAGCTCTAGATCAGGGTTCGTGATCCTCGAACAGCTCGAGGGTCCGGCGGCGGTCCTCCGGGCGCTCGGTCACCCCGGCGGCGGAGCCGCGAAGCGCTCCCGGATCATCACCTGGGCGTGCTCCTCGAGGAGCAGCTGGACGATCTCGCTCCGGCAGCTCGCGCCGAGCTCCCGGCAGATGCGCTCGCGCAGCGCCTCGGCCTCGTCGACGGACGCGACCTCGGCGAGCCCCCGCTCGAAGCGCTGGCAGTGGTCCTGAAGGGTCTGGAGCTTGGTCGGCATCTCTCACCTCACCCTGGGAGAGAGCCGGGCGACGGGCGGAGGTTGCGGCGCGTCTTGCGCTGAGCGCGCGGCGCGCTCCCTCGCGCGGATCGAGTGCGGCGCCCGGCGCGCTCCCTCGCGCGGATCGAGTGCGGCGCCCGGGCGAAGACATGACATAATCGTCGACCGTGACCGTGACCACGCCCGCGCCAGATCCTCTCGACGAGCTCCT
>JAKLHH010000835.1 GCA_022710245.1 Myxococcota bacterium | reverse complement strand
GCGCCGCTCGAGTAGACGTTCGCCGTGTCGAAGAAGTTGACGCCGAGCTCGAGCGCCTGGCGCAGGAACGGCTGGCTCGCCTCCTCATCGAGCGCCCACGGGTGGCGCCCGCCGGTGAGCTCGGTCGCGGGCGCGCCGTAGCTCATGCAGCCGAGGCAGATGCGGGAGACCTTGAGGCCGGTCTTGCCGAGACGTACGTGGTCCATGGCGATGGTCCTCCGGTGCGGCGTCTCGCAAGTATTCGAGGTGGCCGGGGGGCGGTCAACGACAACAGCGATCCGATCCGCTCTCGGCGAGCCCGGCGTCGATGGCGCTCCTCGGCATGCCCTCGAACTTGGCCGACGAGAGCGCCTGGACGAAGGTGGCCCCGGCCCGCTCCTTGATGGCCCGGAGCCCGAGGGTGCCGTCGGAGCCCATGCCCGAGAGGATCACGCCGAGGCTGCGCTCCTGCTGATCGTCGGCGAGCGA
The DNA here is from genome assembly GCA_022710245.1 of Myxococcota bacterium. The sequence goes on along the minus strand of JAKLHH010000835.1, from coordinate 3,921 downwards.
GCGGAAGAAGAAGTCGATCGGCAGGTTCAGCCCGCGCGGCGAGGTCTGGGGCAGCAGGTGGAGCACGCCGCGCAAGATCGACAGGTCCTTGTTCCGCGGGATCACGTAGACACCTGGAGGTCCTGGCTGCTGGTTGCTTCTTCAGCTTGCGCCCGGCCGCCTTCTTGGAGGCGCGACGCTTCATCAGGCACCACCTCCCACGAGTAGCCTCGACACCGCCGCGACCTGTCCCTCGACGGGGCGGCGCGCGGCACGTCACTCCGACGTGCGGATCTCCAGCTCAGGACCGGGCGCGGGAGGCAAGAGGGAGCGGGCCGCGGCGCCTCAGTCCCTCCGCGCGGTGCCCGGCTCGCGATCGCGGTTCTGGAACTCCACCATCCAGCCCGGGTACTCCGGCGGGAGCGCGCTCACCGCGTCGAGCCTCGCCAGCTCGTCGGCGGTCAGGGTGAGCTCGCTCGCGGCGAGGTTGTCCGCCAGCTGCTCGTCGCTCTTGGCGCCGATGATGACGCTGGTCACGAAGGGCTTGTGCAGGAGGTAGGCGAGCGCGACGCGCGCCACCGAGGCGTCGTGCGCCCGCGCGATCGGGGTCATCGCCTCGACGCAGGCGAAGGCGCGCGGCTTGTCCACGACGGGGAAGTCGAACTGCGCGCGCCGCGAGTCGGCCGGGCCCTGCTCCCCCGCCTTGAACTTGCCGCTGAGGAGCCCGCCGGCGAGCGGTGACCAGGGCAGGATCGCGAGCCCCTCCTCCTCGGCCAGCGGCACCAGCTCACGCTCGATGTCACGGGCGGCGATGGCGTAGAAGAGCTGCGCCGAGACGAAGCGGGCCCAGCCTCGGGCGTCGGCGAGCGCGAGCGCCTTCATCGCGGTCCAGGCGGGCAGGTTGCTGAAGCCCACGTAGCGGACCTTGCCCGCGCGCACCAGGTCGTCGAGGGCGTCGAGCGTCTCCTCGAGGGGCGTCACGCGGTCGACGCCGTGGATCTGGTAGAGGTCGACGTGGTCGACCTGCAGCCGGCGCAGGCTCCCGTCGATGGAGTCGAGGATGTGCCCCCGCGAGAGGCCGACGTCGTTCGGTCCGGGCCCGGAGCGGCCGCGCACCTTGGTGGCGAGGACGAGGTCGCTCCGTCGCACGCCGAGCTTGCGCAGCGCCTCGCCGACGAGCCGCTCCGACTCGCCCTCGTGGTAGACGTCTGCCGTGTCGAGGAAGTTGACGCCGGCGTCGAGCGCGCGGCGCAGCTGCCCGGCCACGGCGTCGGCCCCCAGCTTGCCGATCACCTGCCAGAAGCCCTTGCCGCCGTAGGTCATGGTGCCGAGGCAGAGCTCGGAGACGTAGAGGCCAGTCGCGCCGAGTCGTCGGTACTTCATCGCATCACCTCCAGAGGAGGCAGTATTGGCGATGGAGCAGGCCTGTTCAAGGCGCGCCGCGGCCGAGCCAGTGGGCGAGCAGGCGATCGCGCTCGGCGAGGAGCTTCTTCGAGGAGATCGCCTTGCGGAGCCGCGCGGCCACCGCGGCCTGCTCGTCGTCGGCGAGCTCGCCGAGCCGGTGCGCCCACTCGCGGCCGAGCGCCTCGAGGAGCTCGCGCTGGGTGCCGGCGAAGCTCGCCAGCCACGCCTCCAGCTCCCCGAGGAGGCCGGCCGGAGCGGCGAGCGGGCGCAGGTTGCGGGGCACGAGGTCGGGCTGGCCCTCCACGATCTTGACCAGCTTCTCGAAGAGGGTGCGGGCGTCGAGGCAGCCGCGCTGGCCGGCGGGCGTGCCGACGAGGGCCGCGATGGTGATGGCGAGCCCGGCGCAGGCGTGCATCGGCTCAGGCTCCGCGCGGCCGAGGGCCAGGGCGAGCGCCTCCGCGTGGAGCCGCTCGAGCTCGGCGCCGCCCGCGGACGAGAGGGCGCCACAGCGCGCGAGGAGCGCCTCGCGCTGACCGGGGTCCACCGGGGTGCCGGCGCAGAGCGCGGCGAGCAGCGCCTCGGCCGCGCGCAGCTCGGGGTGCGCGGGGCTGCGGCCGCAGCACGCCAGCGCCCAGCGGGCCACGTCGCGCCGTCCCCAGCGCCCCTCGGACGGGAGGCGGTGGAAGACATCGCGCGGACCCGGGTAGTCCCAGGGCCAGCCGCCGCCCGGCTTCTTCGCGTTCTTCAGGCTCGGGATCAGCGCGCGGCCTGGCCGCTCGTCGAGGTCGAGGGCGATCTCGGCGAGGATGCGCTGGACGAGCCTCGCGTCCGGCGAGTGCGCCAGCGCGGCGCGCAGCCGAGGATCGCTGCCGCGGCCCCAGTCGAGGCGCTCGGCCTCGAGGCGCGCCCAGGCGGGGGGAGCGGTGGCGGCTGCGGCGTCCTCGCGCTGGGCCAGCCACGCCGGGAGATCGGCGACGGCCGCGAGGCGAGCGCGCACCTCCTCGAGGAGCGAGGCGAGCCACCCGGCGAGAGTGGCGTGGGTGTGGGGCAGGCGCTCGTCGGGGCCGACCGGGCTCGTGCAGACGAGGTCCTGGTGGTAGTGACCCACCGCGGGCTCCTCGCCGGTGACGAAGCGGTCGTCGAGCACCCAGGCGTCGTCGAGGCTGCCGGCGCTGGCGAAGAGGAGCCAGTGCTCGGCCTGGGCGACGCCCGCGCCCCGCGCGGCCCGCAGGTGCCCGCGCAGCTCGAAGAGCTCCCCGGCGTCAGCGAGGCAGAGCCGCGCGCCGTCGCGACCCGCGGCGTCGGGCAGCCGGAGCTCGAGGAGCCCGTGGCGGGAGACCAGCTCCGCCAGGCTCGGCGGCAGCGGGAAGCCGCTCTGCGCGAAGGCCTCGCGGTAGGCGGGGAGCTCGACCGGCCTCGAGCGGAGGAGGTGGGGCTCCGCAGCCGCCCAGGGCGACGAGCGGAGCCAGGAGAGGAAGTCCTCGAGCACGCGCGCGGCGGTCATGCACGAACGATACACCCGTTGCATCGATCGGCGCTTCGGGGTCAGCTACGGTCACGCGCTCCGCCCCGCGGAGCGACAGGAGCGGCCCCGATGGAGCGAACGGGCAAGAGCAAGAGGGCTGGCGACCGCGCCGCCACGCAGAGCAGGCGGCCGGCCCGCGCTGGGGCCGCGGCCAGGCGCGAGCAGGTGGCCTCGCTCCTCGAGGAGCTGCGCGGCCTCGGCAGCGAGAAGGACCGCGCGGGCATGGCGCGCTACGGCATCAACGTCGAGCAGGCCTTCGGCGTCTCGATCTACGAGCTGCGCAAGGTGGCGAAGCGTCTCGGCACCGATCACGAGCTGGCGCTCGCGCTCTGGGTGACGGGCAACCACGAGGCGCGGCTCCTCGCCTGCTTCGTCGACGACCCTGCGGCGGTCACCGAGGAGCAGGTCGAGGCGTGGGCCGCGGACTTCGACTCCTGGGACCTCTGCGACCAGGCGACGACGAGCCTCTTCGATCTGACGGCACACGCCTGGGCCAAGGCGGCCGAGTGGGCCCAGCGCGAGGAGGAGTGGGTCAAGCGCGGCGGCTTCGCCCTGATGGCCGGCCTCGCTGTGCACGACAAGCGGGCCGAGGACCGCGCCTTCCTCCGCCTGCTGCCGCTCATCGAGCGCGGCGCCTTCGACGAGCGGAACTACGTCAAGAAGGCGGTGAGCTGGGCGCTGCGCAACCTCGGCAAGCGGAGCCGCGCGCTCAACGCCGCGGTCACCGCCTGCGCCGAGCGGATCCGCGACGCCGCGAACCGGCGCGCTGGCGGCGAGCGCGGCGGCGATGCGGCCACCCGCGCCGCGCGCTGGGTCGCCTCCGATGCGCTGCGGGAGCTGACCTCGGAGAAGGCGCAGGGGAGGCTGAAGCGATGAGCGCTGGTCAGATGGCGCTGGTCAGATGGCGCTGGTCAGATGGCGCTGGTCAGATGGCGCTGGTCAGACGGCGCTGGTCCGACGGCGCTGGGCAGATGGCGCTGGTCAGACGGCGCTGGTCAGATGGCGCTGGGCAG
>JAKLHH010000834.1 GCA_022710245.1 Myxococcota bacterium | reverse complement strand
GGCTACCACTTCTCCGGCAACGCGTCGGGGCCTGCGATCGTCTTCAGCCTCCAGGAGGCCTTCGGCACCGCGACCGTGATCGAGGTCGGGCCCAAGTTCGTCTGGGACATCCCGATCATCAAGGACCTCGGCCTCTACCTCACGCCAAGCGCCATGATCGGCTACGGCTGGATCAGCGGCGGCGTCCACAAGTTTGATCTGCAGATCGGCTTCGAGGGCAAGCTGATGCTCGCCGACCGCGCGTACGTCTTCTTCCGCCCCTTCACCCTCGACTTCCTGATCAGCGGCGACCTGCTCCTCCGCTACGACCTGATGTTCGGCGGCGGCGTGACCTTCTAGTCCTCGCGATCCCCTCGAGTTCTCCCCCGCAGCTCCCGCTCCCCGCCTTCATCGCGATGGACTACGTGGAGGGGCGCAGCCTCCTCGAGGTGCTCGCGCATCCGCCTCGCCTTCCGCTGCCAGTACAGATACAGCGGCACGCCGATCCCGACGAGGATCAGCCCGAAGACCGAGTTGCGGAAGCTCTCCACGCTCTCGACCAGCGTGATCACCACGTAGGCTGCCGCGAAGAGCAGGAACAGCGCCGGCACCACCGGGTAGCCCCAGACGCGGTAGGGGCGGGGGGCGTCCGGCTCGCGCCGGCGCAGGACGAAGACCCCGAGCGCGCCGATGAAGTAGAAGATCCAGCTGACGAAGATCAGCATGTCCGTGAGCTGGTCGAAGGTGCCGGAGAAGACCAGCAGCGAGGCCCAGATCCCCTGGATCATCAGCGAGCGCGCCGGCGTCTTGAAGCGCGGGTGGATCTGGCCGAGGTAGCGGAAGAAGAGGCCGTCGTTCGCCATCGCGTAGTGGACGCGCGCGCTGGCGAGGATGGTGCCGTTCGCGGTGCCGAAGGTGGAGAGGATGACCAGCCCCGAGATCAGCGCGCCGCCGAGCCCGCCGAGGACCCTCTTCATCGCGTCGGCCGCGACCAGCTTCGAGCTCGCCATCTCGCCGAGCGGGAGCACGTAGAGGTAGGCGAGGTTGATCGCCACGTAGACGAGCGCCACCGCCGCGGTGCCGAGGAAGAGCGCGCGCGGGATGTTGCGGCTCGGCTGGCGGACCTCGCCGGCGATGTAGGTGATGTTGTTCCAGCCGTCGTAGGCCCAGAAGGCGCCCGCGAGGGCCGCGACGAGCGCGCCGACGAGGCCGATGGTGGAGGTGGGCGCGCTCGCCGTGTGGCCGCTGAAGTGGCCGAAGCTGCCGGTGCCCGCGCCGAAGCAGACCGCGACCACGCCGGCGATGGCCACCATCTTCAGGGTGGTGAAGATGTTCTGCACCACGCCGCCGAGGGCGACGCCGGTCACGTTGAGCGAGGTGAGGCCCATGATGCAGCCGGCGGTGACCAGCTTCACGCCGAGGTCGGCGAAGGGCGTGATGGTGATGATGCCGAAGAGGGAGAAGGAGATCTTCTCCAGCTCGGGCGAGAGGCGCGGGAGCTGGACGAAGTAGCCGACGTACTCGGCGCAGACGTAGGAGATGCTGGCGATGGAGCCGGTCTGGATCACGGCGAAGACGGCCCAGCCGTAGAGGAAGCCGACGAAGTCGTTGTAGATGCGCCGGAAGAAGACGTACTGCCCGCCGACCGCGGTGATCATGCCGGCGATCTCCGCGTTGGAGAGCGCGCCGAAGAGCGTGATCACGCCGGCCCCACCCCAGACCAGGAGGAGCAGCAGCGGCGAGCCGAGCTGCGAGGCCATCTTCGCGGGCTTGCGGAAGATGCCCGAGCCGACCATCGACCCGATCACGATCATGGTGGCGGTGTAGAGGCCGAGCCGCTGCGCGAGGCCGGTGCCCTCGGTGCCGCCGCTCTTGCCCTGGTCGCCGTCCCCCTGACCCTGCTTCGCTGTCCCTTGCTTGCCGTCGGCGCTCATGGGCCGGCATCGTAACACAGGGGGGTGCCAGGGAGGGGTGAGCGGTTCGGGTCGCGGGGGCTCAGCGGCGTTGCCGGTGAGCCGTCAGCAGCTCCTCGGCGCGGTACGCGTCCCGGTCGCTGAACAGCACCTCGATCAGGAGCAGGAAGCCGAGGTCCGCCAGCCGCTGCGGGCCGGTGACCCAGGTCTCCTGGAAGCGCTCGACGAGCGTGGTGAGCTCGAACGGCGCCACCGCGTGCACCTGCGACAGCGTGTCGAGGTCGCGGTCGATGCCGCGGGTCGCCTTCATGATCGCGAGGTCGTGACGCTCGGGGACCTCGACGGAGAGGAAGGTCAGACCCGGGATGTCGAGCGTCACCAGCCTCTGCTCGTAGCCGTAGGGGACGAAGTACACACCGGTCTGGGTGGCCACGATCCTCGCCGGCGCCACCCGCCGCAGGTGGGCGATCGCGTCCTGGACCTCGCGGTCCGCTCTTGCGTAGTCGACGTCGAGGGTCCGGTAGCTCGGCAGGAAGCAGAGGCCGACCGCCGCCCCACCGATCAGGCGTATGCTCCCCGGAGCCGTCAACCGGCCATCGAGCTCGCGCAGGAACGCGATCAGCTCGGCGCGACCGAACCTGGCTGGTCGTGGCGACACCTGGATCCCTCTCAGCCCACGTCGCCGTCGGGCTGGGTGCCATGCCGGCGCACCGCCTCGGCGAAGTCCTCGACCGGGGTGGCCATCAGGAAGCCCCACCGGCGGACCACCTGCGGCGTGCGCTGCTCGGCCAGCGCGAGGTAGCGCGCGCTCGCTGCGCGCTCGACGAAGAAGGCAGCGGGAGGATCCTGCCGCACCCCCCCGGCCCAGAGCTCGGTGGCCCAGTCGCGGAAGCGCTCCGTCCCTGTGACCGCAGCGGCCAGGTCGAGGAGCATGCCCAGCGCGGGCAGCTCGGCGGGGTGGACGTGCGCACGGAGCTCCGGCCAGGACAGGCGGTCGAGGTTCTTCAGGAGCACGATCGGCAGCACGTGCAGCAGAGAGGCGTGCCGGCGCGCGGCCAGCAGGCCGGCGGCGATCGCCCGCTCGAGCGGGAGCCCCGTCTCACGTCCGCTGCTCCACAGCGGGGCGCCGTGCTCCGCCAGCGCGTCGACCACCTCCGGCGTGGGCAGCTCCAGGCCGGCCGCGAGCGGCACCCGCTGCTTCTCGAGCGGGAGGGGCCCGGTCAGCGCTCGCTCCACCAGCTCGGAGATTGACTTGCCGGTGCTGGCCGCTTCGAGGCGGAGCCTCTGGTGCAGCTGGGGAGGGAGGTAGATCAGGACCTGCCTCTTGCGACTGCTCTTGCCCATGTCTTTATGCTAGCACACTGCTAGCATGATAGCACACTACCAGGTGGGCACCTCTTGCTGCGGTGGGCTCAGCGGGTCAGGGCTTGCTGAAGTGGAGCACCCGGTCGAGCACGAGCGTCGTCGGAGCCGGCGCGGTCTTCGAGCCCGGCTCGAGGTAGGCGCGGAAGGCGATGGTGCCGAGCTTGAGGTTGTCGATCCCGGTCGGGCAGCTCCCCTTCGGGACCTCGAGGCAGAAGGTCTCACCGCCGCAGCTCCGGGCGAGCTTCCAGGCGTAGAGCTTGGCGGCCTCGGGCTTACCCGCGCCGAGGTAGCGCTCGGCGCTCCCCGCGTACTGGTCGCTCGCGACCCCGGTGATCCCCACCAGGTGCTCGACGGCGTAGACGCTGAAGTTGGCGTACGAGGTCTTCTGCGAGAGCTGGTGGTTGACCCCGAAGACCACGTAGTGCTCCTCGTCGTTCGCGAAGAGGATCCGGGGGAGGATCTGCGGGTAGATGGTGTCGCGGTTGTCGTAGGCGCAGGCGGAGGTCCCGGCCACGCAGGCCGCGGGGTCGGGCACCCCCGCGCTCACGGCGAGGACCTTGGCCGTGCGGTCCGGGTAGGCCGCCACGATCGCGGCCTGGAGCGAGTCGACCGAGGCGGTGAGGGCCGCCTCCGTCGCCTGCGTCTCCTTCGGGCGCGCGGTCGGCGAGGGGAGCGGCTGGGCGGATCCTGGTGCCTTCGGGGTCAGCCTGAGGAGCGTGCCGCCGGGGCTCTTGAGGTAGGCGTCGCGCGCCGCCGCGTCGGCGGGCAGGGCCATGCGGAAGAGCACCCCGAAGGTGTCGCCCCCCTCGTCGAGCCCGAAGTGGCCGATCGCGGGATCGAAGACGATCGTGTTGATCGCCGCCTCGGCGACGCCGGCCGCGAGCAGCCCCTCGCGGACCGCCTTCACCGTGCCCGCGTCGGCCGCTGCGATCACCGCCGTGCGCCGGCCGAAGACGCCGCCGCCCGCGGGCGCCTCGACGCCGATCACCAGCTGGTTGAGGGTCTCCGAGAGGCTGGCCGCGACGAGTCGTCGGCCGCCGGCCGCGGTCGCCCGGTCCGCGAGGTAGGGCGTGAAGCCGAAGTACTTCACCTCGGGCGGGGTGGGTCCGAGGAAGAGGATGGCCTCGTCCGCGCGG
>JAKLHH010000833.1 GCA_022710245.1 Myxococcota bacterium | reverse complement strand
CGGGCTCCAGCCGCAAGTCGGCGTCGAACTCGGTGGTCTGGTGGATCGGCGACGACATCCCGCAGGTGCCGAACAAGCGCCGCGGCGGCGTCGTGCTGGCCGCGAAGATCGCGCCGATCTTCTTCAACACGCTGCGCGGCTGCGGCGCCATCCCGGTGCGCTGCCCGACGAGCGAGCTGAAGGAGGGGCAGGAGGTCACCGTCGACCTGGCGCGCGGCGAGGTCCGCGCGGACGGCAAGGTGCTCTCGCGCTTCAAGCTCGAGCCCGCCTCCATCCTCGAGGAGGCGCGCGCCGGTGGCCGCAACAACCTCATCATCGGGCGCAAGCTCCTCGCCGCGGCCCGCGCCGCGTGCGCCGAGCTCGGGCTCGAGGCTCCCGCGCCGGCGCTGCGCCCGGCCGAGCCGCCGCGCCACCCGGCGGGCACCGCCTACAGCCTCGCGCAGAAGCTCGTCGGCCGCGCCGCGGGCCTCGACGGCGCGCTGCCGGGCGACTACGTGGAGCCGCGCGCGCACCTGGTCTTCAGCCAGGACACCACCGGCAAGATGACCCAGCAGGAGGTCCTCGAGCTCGCCACGGTGCGCTTCGAGGCGCCGACCATCCAGTCCTTCTGCCACACCGCCGCTGGCCCGCGCAGCAAGGACGCGCGCATGCAGGCCGAGCTCGGCGCCTTCATCGCCGAGATGGGCGGCATCGACCTGCGCCCCGGCGACGGCGTCATCCACACCAACGGCAACCGCTTCCTGCTCCCGTACTTCGTCGGCACCGGCGGCGACAGCCACACGCGCTTCCCGATCGGCATCAGCTTCCCGGCGGGCTCCGACCTGGTCGCCTTCGCCGCCTCGCAGGGCTACCTCCCGCTCGACCTGCCCGAGTCGGTGCTGGTGCGCTTCAAGGGCCGCCCGCAGCCCGGGGTCACCGTGCGCGACCTGGTCAACGCCATCCCCTACGCGGCGCTCAAGGCGGGCAAGCTGAACCTCGCCAAGGGCGACGCCAAGGTGAACGTCTTCGCCGACCGCGTCCTCGAGATCGAGGGGCTCGAGTTCCTCACCGTCGAGGACGCCTACAAGCTGACCGACGCGTCGGCGGAGCGGAGCGCGGCGGCCTGCGCCTTCCACCACGCCCCGGCGCAGGTCCGCGCCTACGTGGAGAACCACCTCCGCTTCCTGCGCAACAACTTCGCCAGGCGCCACCCGGCGCGCGTGGTGGGCACCATCATCGAGCAGATGGAGGCGTGGCTCCAGGGCCCGCAGCTCCTCGAGCCCGACCCCGGCGCGCGCTACGCCGACGTCCTCGAGATCGACCTCGCCACCATCCGCGAGCCGCTCCTCGCGGCGCCGAACGACCCGGACAAGATCGTCACGCTCTCCGAGGCCGCGGGGACGAAGATCGACGAGGTCTTCGTCGGGAGCTGCATGGTCGACATCACGGACTTCCGCGCCATGGCGCGCCTCCTCGAGGGCCAGCGCGTGCCGCACCGGATGCGGATCTGGGCGGTCCCGCCCGACCGCGAGAGCAACGTCGCGCTGGGGCGCGAGGGCGTCCTGGGGACCCTGCTCGAGGTCGGCGCCAACGTCCACGTGCCGGGCTGCTCGCTCTGCATGGGCAACCAGGCGCAGGTCGCGACGAACGCCACCGTGCTCTCCACCAGCACGCGCAACTTCGACAACCGCATGGGGACCGGCGCGCAGGTCTTCCTCGGCTCGGCGCAGCTCGCCGCGGTGACCGCGCTCCTCGGCGAGCTCCCCTCGCCGGCGGTCTACGCGGAGCACTACGCGCGGCTGGCGCCGGAGCTGGCGAAGATCGGGCAGCCGCTGCGGCACGCGTAGGGTCTCCCCAGCTCTCGCGAGGGGCGGCGGCGCGGGCGGATCAGATGCGGAGACCGGCGCGCCGCGCCTGCTCCCGGACCCACTCCTCCGCGGCTCGCGACTCGCGCTGACAGAGCGCCAGCCGCTGCCCCTCGACCAGCGCCCCCTGGGGCTCCCACGCACTATCCTGCCTGCGCTCCCAGGTGGCGGCGCAGGCGTAGTCCGCGTCGAGCGCGGTCGGGTTCGCGTCCACGGACCCGCCGACCCCGCCGTGGCTGGTCTCGAAGAACCTCTCGACGTAGGGACCGGTCGAGGTCTCGCCCGTGCTGCCGAACATGGGTCTTGAGCCGATCCTGGGCGAGCGCCGAGCGTGCGCCGTGAAGCGCACGTTGCGGATGGTCTCGAAGCCGAGATATGGCACCCGGTCCGCCGCGTCGAAGAGGCCGAGGAACTCCACCTGATCCGGGAGCTGCTCGGCGAGGTGGATGGCGATCAGCCCGCCGCGGCTGTGGCCCACGAGGACCACCTTCACCGTGTCCTCGGGCCAGAGGCGCTTGCAGCGCTCCACCTCGCGGGTGACGAACTCCAGCGCGGCCTTCAGGATCCGACGCGAGTCCCCTCCGAAGACCCGCTCGTTGGGGCCGTGGAAGTAGGCCTTGGCTCCATCACGGGTGTCGAAGTCAGCCACGAAGCGCTGGACCGCCGACCCGGTGGAGGCCAGCCAGAGCTGGGACTCGGTCCCATCGATCCCTGCGAGCACGTAGCGTACGGCCCTGCTCCGGGGTGCTGGCCGGCCACGCCCCGTCTCGTTGCCGATCAGCACGCTGGGGTTGCCCACCGCGATCACCCTGCCGCCACCGACCACCGGGTCAGCCAGACGGCCGGCGGGGGCGTTCTCGATGAAGACGGTCGGCTGAGCCTGGGGCGCGACCTTCCCTCCCCTGATGTCGAGGTCGCGACTGGCGCGGCAGGCGGGGCGACCGCCGACCTGCACGGTCGCACTGCCAGTGACCATGCTGCCTTGCATGGTCTGACTCCCGAGGTGCGCTGCAGGTCTACCACACAAATCAACAACACTCGCTTGCTCCAGAGGGAAAGCAGGTTTCGAGCCAGGCACGAGGAGCCGCCACTCGCGAACGGGACTGCCCGTCACCTCGAGGCTGGTTCGGGGGCTAGCTGGCGGGGCGACTCCGCGGCGAAGGCAGGCTGGGGACAGCCTTCCCCCGAGGCCGCTGGAGCGGCAGCCACCCTGCGACGGGGTTGCGGGGCCGCGGCGCCCCACGCCGCCTCGTCGACGGAACAAGATGTGGCCAATCATCAGAGGCCCGGGAGCTAGCCCCTCGGGCGCGCGACCGCGAAGATGCCCTGCACCCTGTCGGCGGAGTCGAGGTAGAGCGTGGCGTTGAAGGAGACGGCGAGCGTCCCGCCCGCAGCGGTCGCGAGGTTCATCTGAAGATCGCGCACCTGGCCCTCCTCGAAGGTGCGCCGCACGCCGGCCTGGGCCCGCGCGGGGTCGTCGAAGAAGTCCTGAAAGCGGGCGCCGATGAGCCCTTCTCGTGGATGGCCGGAGAGCTCCGTGGCGGCGCGGTTGGCGTCGGTGATGATCCCGTCCTGGTTGATCATCACCATCAGGTCCGGACAGCACTCGATGAGCCCGCGCGAGTAGTTCTGCGCCTCCTGCAGCGCCTGCGTCATCTTCAGGCGCTCGCGGATGTCGCGCGCGGCCGCGAAGACTCCCTGCACCACCCCCTCGGAGTCGCGATAGATGGCGGCGTTGAACGAGACGGGGATCGCCTCCTGCTGCGCGCTGATCAGCGTCAGCACGTAGTTGCGCACCAGCCCCTGCTGGAAGGCGTCCTCGATGCCCTGGCTGGCCCGGACCGGGTCGGCGAAGAGGTCGCGGAAGGGCGCGCCGATCAGCCGGTCGCGGGTGCGACCGCTGATCTCCACCGCCGCCTCGTTGACGTCGAGGATGGCTCCGTCCCTGTCCACCACCAGCAGCGCGTCGAGGCTCGCCTCCAGCAGCCCGCGAGCGTACTCGCGGGACTGGAGGAGCTCATGGTAGACAGCCGGCGAGGCCGGGTTGACGCAGAGGAGCAGCCCGTGGACCAGTCCGTCGCCGCGGTCGCGGTAGACCAGCCCGTCGACGAGCACGGGCACGGCGCTCCCGTCAGGCAGGTGCAGCCGCTGCGGCGAGGCGGTCGCCTTGCCCTGCGAGAAGCAGCGCTGGAGGCTGGCCGAGAGCCGCTCCGGGTTGACGAAGAACGCGGAGAGCGGCCGCGTGAGGAGCGCGCTCCGCTCACGCTGCAGGAGCTGGCAGAGCGCCTCACTGGCGTCGGTGATCCCGCCCGCCTCGTCCACCGTCAGCAGCGGCGCGTTGCTGCTGCCCAGCAGGCCCGACGTGTAGTGGTGCGCGAAGTGCACCTCGCCGGCCCGCTCGCGGGTCCGCTCCGGTGCGCCCCGCGCCGGCGCGCCCCCTCCTGCCTGGCGCGCCTCCTCGGCGAGGTGGCGCATCAGCGCGTCGACGTTCTCCCTGGAGGGGAACGCCCAGTCCCTCCGCCCCGGGATCAGGAGCACCTCGTGGATGACGAAGGCG